>NZ_JBEZDO010000017.1:0-225518 GCF_040648355.1 Nonomuraea sp. NPDC049152
CACGACCAGTTCGTCGTCATCGAACGTCGTCAGCATGAGCACCCGGGTCGCCGGTGCGATCCTGACGATCTCCGCCGTGGCGGCGACCCCGTCCAGGCGGGGCAGTGCCGCGGGCGGCGGGCATCCTCGGTCTGGGACAGCGGGCGGTGATCCCGCTGCCCACCGACTCGCTGGGTCGCATCGACGTCGCCCGCCTGCCGTCCTCGTTCGACCGGCGGCCGATGGCGCTGGTCGCGGGCGCGTGCGCGACGGGCACCGGGCTCCACGACGACCTGCGGGCCATCGGGCGGTGGTGCCGCGAACACGGCATCTGGTTCCACGTGGACGCGGCGCACGGGGCGTCGGCGCTGCTCAGCGAACGGCACGCGCACCTGCTCGACGGGATCTCGCTCGCCGACTTGGTGATCTGGGACGCGCACGAGATGCTGCGCACCTCGGGGCTGTCGGCGGCGGTCCTGGTACGGCGCGAGGGCGATCTCGACGCGGCCTTCCAGCAGCAGGCCAGCTACCTGTTCTACGGCGACCAGGGCTTCGACCTGATCAGCAGGACCGTGGAGTGCACCAAGGCCGCGCTCGGCCTGAAGGTGTTCCTCAATCTGGCGTGGCGGGGGGAGCGAGGGCTCGGCGAGTACGTGGCAGGGCGGTACGACACCGCGCACAGGTTCTGGGAGCTGGCGAGGGAGCGGCCCGGGTTCGTCCTGCCGTACGAGCCGGAGAGCAACATCGTCTGCTTCAGGTACGGCGACGGCGACCAGACGGTGATCCGCGAGCGGTTGATGGCCGACGGCGCCTTCCACCTGACCTCGACCGAGCTGGACGGCGTGCGCCACCTGCGCGTCACGTCATGGCGCCCGCGACGGACGAGCAGCACCTGGAGGCGCTGCTCGACACCATCGCGGGCGCCCAAGGCCCTATCTGACCCCCTTGACGGGAAGGACGGCGACCGCCCCGACGAGCGAGATGACGATGGCCGCGAGCCAGAGCGAGGAGTAGCCGCCCAGGTTCCCGATGATGGCCGCCGCGATGAAGGGCGCGATCATCTGCGGCCCCGCGTTGGCGATGTTGAGGATGCCCATGTCGCGGGCGGCGTCCTCCTTGCTGGGCAGGACCAGCGTGACGATGGCGATGTCGACCGCGCCGTACGCGCCGAACGCGGCGCCCTGCACGACGGCGAACAGGAGCATCGCCGTCCAGGTCGGCCACAGCAGCGGCAGCAGCATCGACAGCGCCGCCACGACGCCCGAGAACGTCACGAACAGCTTGCGGCGGTCGAGCCGGTCCGACAGCGGCCCGCAGATCACGGTCGCGACGATGCCGCTCAGCGTGGAGACGATCGTGATGGTGGCCACCGCCTGCGGCGCCTGGTCCTTCGGGATGCCGATGTAGTCCTGGACGATGAACAGGGTGAACATCAGCGGCATGAAGTAGCCGAGCACCATCATCGCGCGGCCGAGGAAGACCCACATGAAGTCGCGGTGCTTCAGCGCGGACAGGAAGCCGGTGATCGACGCCTTGGGCCTGTCGACGATCTCGTACTCGCCGGGGCGCGGGTCGTGGGTGAGCGTCACGACGAGGAGCGCGCCGAGGACGACGGCCGAGCCGTACACGAGGTAGCCGAGCGAGATGTCGCCGACGAAGAACACCGCGATCTGGGTGCCGAGGATGGTGCCGAACGACAGGGCGACGCCGAGGACGGCGGAGGCGGTGCCGCGACGCTCCTCCGGCACCCTGTCGGGGACGATCGCGGTGATGGCGGCCTGGTAGATGTTCATCATGGCCTGGGCCAGCGACCAGCTGAGAAGGATCATCGGGATGGTCGAGACCTGGCTCATCAGCAGCATGGTGGCCAGGGCCGCGAGCGCGCCGCCGATGATCCAGGGGTTGCGCCTGCCCCAGCGGGAGCGGGTGGTCCTGTCGGAGAGCGTGCCGCCGATCGGATTGAAGACCGTGGCGAAGATCGCGCTCACCCCGGCGACGAGGCCGACGTTGGCGACCTTGTTCGCGGGGTCGATCTCGGCGATCTGGGACTGCACGAGCAGGCCGCCGACGCCCATGTAGAGGGCGTACATGACGGCGTTGCCCGCGCCGAGGACGGTGAGCAGCTTCGGCAGGCCGTCCCGGCGGACGCCAGTGGTGGGGACCATGGCGACTCCTGACTTGAGGGGGGTGCTTATACGTATAAGCACTGGATAGCATCGAGTGACGTCGTCTGACAAGAGGAATGTTCTGAACGTGATGAGCGGCAACAGGCCAGCCACCAGCATGGACGTGGCCAGAGCGGCGGGCGTTTCCCAGGCCACGGTCTCCTACGTGCTCAACGACCGGCCGGGCAGCCGGATCAGCGAGGAGACCAGGGCTCGCGTGCGCGACGCGGCCGAGCGGCTCGGATACGTCCCCCACGCGGGCGCCCGAACCCTGCGCACGGGCAGCAGCGGCCTGGTGCTCGTCGCGCTGCCGGACATCCCCCAGGGGCCGCTGGCCACCGGCCTCATCGAACAGCTCGACAGGGAGCTCGGCGGGCGCGGCTACACGATGGTCCAGTACGGCGCGCGCGACGTGAAGGGCGTGGCCGCGGCCAAGGCGTGGGCCGAGCTGCGGCCCGCCGCCGTGCTGGCCGACGTGGCCAGGCTCACCGGCGCGGGCATCGGGGTGCTGCGCGCCGCGGGGGTCAAGGCGATCATCGGGATGGGATCGAAGGGGGTCGGCGGCGTCCCCTCCGTGCTCACCGACCACGAAGGGGTGGGCGCGCTGGCCGTACGGCACCTGGTGGAGAGGGGCCGCCCGGAGATCGTGGCGATCGTCCCCCGCGAGGAGGGGATCAGGCCCATGGGCCTCGAACGGCTGCGCGGCGCGCGATCGGCCGGGGTGCCCGTCAGGGCCGTCGACCTGGCCTTCGACGAGGACGAGGCGGCCGCGTTCGTGGCGAGCCTGTCGGGCGGCGAGGGCGTGTTCGCCTACAACGACGACTACGCGATGCTGCTGCTGGCCGCGCTCCACGACGCGGGGCTCGGCGTTCCCGGCGACGTGGCGGTGGTGGGCTGCGACGACCTGCCGCTTTCGCGCCTGACCAGGCCCAGGCTGACCACCGTCAGGCCCGACCTGTCGGTGGCTCCTGCCAGTATTGCCACGTTGATCGATCGGCTCGTCCGCGGCGAGACGTGTGGCGACGTCGGCGTCTGGACACTCCAGCTCATCGGAAGGGACTCCACTTGACATCCTCCCCACGGCTGAGAGCCGGGGGATTCCACCCTCACGGGTCGGATCTTCCTGCTTCACCGGCGACAGCCCCCGCACTCCCGAAGGTGTGCGACTGGTCTTATGTGGCCTCACAGGCTTCACATCCCGCCAGCCCGGCGGTAGGCCCGGACAGGCCGGCTTGGTTATCGCTTGCCTGTCCGAACACATGAACCTTACCAAGAGAAGGGGCACCCACATGCGCAAACTGTGCGGTCACGGCACCGTCCGGGCCTTGGCGGCCCTC
Source organism: Nonomuraea sp. NPDC049152 (assembly GCF_040648355.1). Taxonomy (NCBI): domain Bacteria; kingdom Bacillati; phylum Actinomycetota; class Actinomycetes; order Streptosporangiales; family Streptosporangiaceae; genus Nonomuraea; species Nonomuraea sp. NPDC049152. Next base: position 3,482 of record NZ_JBEZDO010000017.1, read on the forward strand.
CCGTGCTTCCCGTTCCTCCCCAGGGCTGAGGCCCGGGGTCTCTCAGGGAGGTCCTGATGACCGAACTCGACGCCAGGCTGCGCGCCGTCCTCGATCTGGCACAGGCCGACGCGCGGGAGACGGGCGGCAGGCACGAGTACGACGGCACGATCCAGGACCTGTCTCCCGACGGCGTGCGGGCGGGGCTGGCGCGGGTCGGTGAGGGGCCCGCGCCCGCCGACGCCTACGACGCCGCCCATCTGGAGGTGTTCGAGGAGGCGGCGAGGGTCACCTTCGGCGAGCTGGAGCTCCACCGGCGCAACCCGCTGTTCCACCTGTCCAACCTCGACCTGGCCTGTTACGGCCGCGACTACGCGCCCGAGGCGGAGCGCGCGGCGGCCAGGGCCGCGCACCTGGCGCTGTGGCCCGAGGCCGTCGACCACGCGATCGCCTCGCTCGACCAGGTCCCCGCGCCCATCGCCACCTCGCTCCTCGGCGCGGTCAAGGGCCTGGCGGCGGGCGTCACCGACGCCGAGGCGCTGAAGGCGCACGCCAGGCTGGTCGCGCACGTCGAGCGCGCCGCCGCGGAAGGCGATCCCGACGCCGCTCTCGGCGGCAGGGCGCTGGCCAGGCTGATGGGCGGGTCCGAGGGGCTGCCCGTCGACCTCGGCGGGCTCGCCGAGCGCGCCGACGCCGAGCGCGACCGGCTGATGGAGCGGCTCGCCGACGCCTGCGCCAGGCTGGGCGAGCAGGGCAGGCCGCCGCTGGAGGTCGCCCGTGAGCTGGTCAAGCAGCACCCCGACGCCGGCGGCGTGATCGAGGCGGCCAGAATCGGCACGGAGAAGGCCATCGCGTTCACCCGCGAGAAGGATCTGGTGCCCTACCACGACGGCGAGTGCCTGGTCGGGCTCGCGCCCGAGTCGCGCCGCTGGGCGATGGCGATGATGGCGTGGAACGCGCCCGGCGAGCCCGAGGGCCCGTCGTGGTACTACATCACGCCGCCCGACGCCTCGTGGCCGGTGGAGGAGCAGGAGGAATGGCTGGAGGTCTTCAGCGACACCACGCTCCCCGCGATCAACGTGCACGAGGTCGCGCCTGGGCACTTCTCCCACGGCCGCGCCCTGCGACACGTGGGCACCGACGTCAGGCGTCACCTGCTGTCGATGTCGTTCGCCGAGGGTTGGGCCCACTACGGCGAGGAGCTGTGCGTCGAGGAGGGCTTCGAGGCTCACGACCCGCGCTTCGAGATCGGCGTCTGGCTGGAGGCGCTGATCCGCGTCACCCGTCTGGCCTGCGCGATCGGCGTCCACACCGGGCAGATGACGGTCGACGACGGTGCGCGCCGCTTCGAGTCCGACACCCAGCTGGCCGGTCCCGCCGCGCTGGCCGAGGCCCGCAGGGCCGCCTTCGACCCCACCTACGGCCGCTACACCTGGGGCAAGCTGCTCATCCAGGACCTCAGGCAGCGGGCCCGCGCCGAATGGGGCGCGGAGTTCACGCTTCAGCGCTTCCACAAGGCCATGCTCGACCTGGGTTCGCCGCCGCTCGGCCTGCTCGACAGGGTGCTCTGAGGTCCTCCGAGGGCGCGGGTAACGTTTACCGCGCCCCTTGGTGTGCTTTCCTCGCGACGGAGATCACGCTAACGTCTCTTTCAAGCGAGCGCTAGGGAGGGACGGTGCGGGAGCTCTCCGGCAAGGCCGCGGTGGTGACGGGCGCGTCGAGCGGGATCGGAAGGGCGCTGGCGGTGCGGTTCGCCGCGGAGGGCATGTCGTTGATGCTCGCCGACGTCGATCCGCGCGGCCTGTCCGAGACGGCCACGATGGCCTCGGCGGTCTCGGGGGTCAAGGTGCTCACCCAGATCACCGACGTCTCCGACGCGCCGGCCGTACAACATCTGGCCAACAGGGCCTTCGGCGAGCTCGGCGGGGTGCACGTGCTGTGCAACAACGCGGGCGTCTTCCAGGGCGGGCGCATGTGGACCCGCACGGAGGAGGACTTCGCCTGGCTCCTGGGGGTCAACGTCTGGGGCGTGCTCCACGGCATCCGCGAGTTCGTGCCACGCATGATCGAGCAGGACACCGAGGGTCACATCGTCAACAGCGTGTCCGTCGCCGGCCTGTTCGCCGGGCCCAACCTCGGCGGGCACGCGGTCAGCAAGTACGCCGCCCTGGCCGCCTCGCAGTCCCTCGCCCACGACCTGCGCGAGGTCGGCTCCAAGCTGCGCGTCACCGCGCTGTGCCCCGGCGGGGTCCGCACCGGCATCAGCCGCTCCGAGCGCGTCAGGCCTGCCGACCTGGCCGTGGCCCGCACCCGCGACGACCTCTTCTCGCAGGAGTGGCTCGACACGCTGGTGGAGAAGGGCATCGACCCCGCCGAGGTCGCCGACGCGACCGTCGAGGCCATCAGGAACGAGCGCTTCCTCGTCCTGACCCACGCGAGCTACGAGCAGAGCCTGGTCCAGCAGACGTCCGCCCTGCTCGACGGAGGGGTTCCCGACCCGCTCGACTACGAGTGACCCCGCGGCAACCGTCCTGCCGGGTGCTCGCCGGCCTACGGATACACTGAGAGCACCGCATTCACCTGGTTGGGGGTTCTCTCGGTGTCTGAATTCGACACAGTGCTCGTGGTCGACTTCGGTGCGCAGTACGCACAGCTCATCGCCAGGCGGGTGCGCGAATGCCACGTCTTCTCCGAGATCGTCCCCTCGACGATGCCCGTCGAGGAGATGCTGGCCAAGAAGCCGAAGGCGATCATCCTGTCCGGCGGCCCCTCCTCGGTCTACGCCGAGGGCGCGCCCGCCGCTCCCGAAGGCCTGTTCGAGACCGGGGTGCCGACCTTCGGCATCTGTTACGGCTTCCAGGTCATGGCCCAGACGCTGGGCGGCGAGGTGGCCCGCACGGGCGTCGCCGAGTACGGCGGCACCGAACTGCGCGTCGGCCGCGAGGGCGTGCTCTTCTCGGGCCTGCCCGCCAAGCAGACCGTCTGGATGTCCCACGGCGACAGCGTCGCCGCCGCGCCCGTCGGCTTCACCGTCACCGCCACCACCGACGAGACGCCGGTGGCCGCCTTCGAGCACCCCGACAAGGGCCTGTACGGCGTGCAGTTCCACCCCGAGGTGCTCCACTCCGACCACGGCCAGGCCGTGCTGAAGCACTTCCTCGACGCCGCCGGCTGCCGGCCCTCCTGGACGATGCTCAACATCGTCGAGGACGCGGTCGCCGCCGTCCAGCAGCAGATCGGCCCCGAGGGTCGCGCCATCTGCGCGCTGTCGGGCGGCGTCGACTCCGCGGTGGCGGCGGCCATCGTCCAGCGCGCCATCGGCGAGCGCCTCACCTGCGTGTTCGTCGACCACGGCCTGCTGCGCAAGGGCGAGGCCGAGCAGGTCGAGCGCGACTTCGTGGCCGTGACCGGCGTCAAGCTCCGCGTGGTCGACGCCGCCGAGCGCTTCCTGAAGGCGCTCGACGGGGTCACCGACCCCGAGGAGAAGCGCAAGATCATCGGCCGGGAGTTCATCCGCGTCTTCGAGGACGAGCAGCGCGCCATCATGTCGGAGGGCCCCGTCGACTTCCTGGTCCAGGGCACCCTCTACCCCGACGTGGTGGAGTCGGGCGGCGGCACGGGCACCGCCAACATCAAGTCGCACCACAACGTCGGCGGCCTGCCGGAGGACCTGCAGTTCTCGCTCGTCGAGCCGCTGCGCACGCTGTTCAAGGACGAGGTGCGCAGGGCGGGCGAGGAGCTCGGCCTGCCCGCCGCGATGGTGTGGCGCCAGCCGTTCCCCGGGCCTGGCCTCGGCATCCGCATCATCGGCTCGGTCACCCAGGACCGCCTCGACATCCTGCGCGAGGCCGACGCCATCGCCAGGGAGGAGCTGTCCAGGGCGGGGCTCGACCGCGAGATCTGGCAGTGCCCGGTGGTGCTCCTGGCCGACGTGCGTTCCGTCGGCGTCCAGGGCGACGGCCGCACCTACGGCCACCCCGTGGTCCTGCGCCCGGTGACCTCCGAGGACGCCATGACCGCCGACTGGGCGCGGGTTCCCTACGACGTCCTGTCGCGCATCTCCACCCGGATCACCAACGAGGTGCGTGACATCAACAGGGTGGTGGTCGACGTGACCAGCAAGCCCCCCGGCACCATCGAGTGGGAGTAGCCACTGCTTAGCGGGGAGTCACGGAATGATCGCATTCCGTGACTCCCCCTTTGCGTTTCGGCTACATCGACGAATGCCCTCGTGCGGGCGGTCGCGTCGCTCGAGCGACTGCGATCGTCAAGCCGGTTGATGCGCCACGCTCTCGTTCGCGGTGGTCGTCCTGTGGCGGGGGAGCATGGTCAGTGCGGCGGCGAGGGCGATGGTGAGGACGGCGACGGCCGCCCATACGGCCGCGTGGTAGCCGGCCACCAGGTCGGCGGCCTGGGTCGAGCCGCCCGTGGTGGTCGCCGCCAGGGAGATGAGCAGGGCCATGCCGATCGAGATGCCGGTCTGCTGGCTGACGTTCATCAGGCCTGAGGCCAGGCCCGCCTCGCCCGGTGCGGCCTCGGCGGTGGCGGCGACGGTAGCGGGCACGACCATGAGGCCGAAGCCGAAGCCGGTGAGCAGCTCGGGGGCCAGCATGCTGGCCAGGAAGCTGCCGTCGACGTCGATCCGCAGGTAGAGGAGCACGCCGGCGAGCATGAACGCGATGCCCACGGCGGCCGTGGTGCGCACGCCGTACCGGCTGAGCGCCCTGCCGCCGACGGTGGAGGCGGTGACGGCGATGGTGACGGCGATGGCGACCATGGACAGGCCCGACTGGGTGGGGCTGTAGCCGAGGACGAGCTGCGTGTAGAGGGTCAGGATGAAGAAGATCGGCTGCATGGCGACCGGTACCAGGAACATCAGCACGTTGCCCGCGCGGAGCCGGCGCTTGCGGAAGATCCCCAGCGGCATGAGCGGGTTCTTCGAGCGCCACTCGATGACCAGGAAGGCCGCGAGCAGGACGACGGCCGGCGCGCCGGCCCGCAGCGCGCCCGAGCCCTCGGCGGCGTAGGTGAGCAGGGCCAGGCCGCCGGTGGAGGTGATGGCGCCCGCCAGGTCGAACCCGCCGCGCGGCTCGGTGGACCTGGCCGTGGGCAGCAGGCGGAAGGCCAGGGCGGCGACGACGACGCCGACGGGGACGTTCACGAAGAAGACCGAGCGCCAGCCGAACCAGTCGGTGAGCAACCCTCCGAGTACCACGCCCGCCGCGCCGCCGACGCCGCCGACCGCGCCCCACACGCCCATCGCCTTGTTGAGCTGCGGATCGCCCTTGAAGATGGTCATCACCAGCGACAGCGCGGCCGGCGCGACCAGCGCCCCCGCCAGCCCCTGGACGGCCCGCGCCGCGATCACGAGAGCGCCCGTCGAGGCCAGGCCTCCCGCGAGGGAGGCGGCGGCGAACAGCAGCATCCCCGCGACGAACACGCGGCGACGGCCCATGAAGTCGGCCAACCGGCCGCCGAGCAGGAGCAGCCCGCCGAACACCAGCGTGTACGCGGTGGTCATCCACGACAGCTCCTGGGGTTTCAGGTGCAGTTCCGTGCCCATGATCGGGCTGGCGATGCCGATGATCGTCAGGTCGAGGATCAGGACGAACTGGGTGGTGGCCAGCAGCGCGAGCGCTGCCCACTTGTTCTGCACGGTCACTGTTTACTCCCTTAGTGCATGCTTTGTAACAGTGGCCATGATGTGTGACCATCGAGTTCCGACGGAAGAAGGCACTTTCATGTCCCAGGGGAACACCGCTGTACCAACCCAGCTCAGGACGCTGGACGACGCCAGGGCTCTGCTCGAGATGGGGGAATGCCCGATCCCTCCCAGGGAGATCCTCGACAGGATCGCCGGCAAGTGGGCCATCCAGATCATCGTCGCGTCGGCGGAGGGGCCGATCAGGTTCACCGAACTGGAGCGGCTCATCCAGGGCATCTCCCGGCGCATGCTGACGCTGACCCTGCGCAACCTGGAGCGCGACGGGATGCTGACCCGCACCGTCTACCCGACGGTGCCGCCCAAGGTGGAGTACCAGGCGACGCCGATGGCGCTGGAGCTGTACGAGGCGATGCTCACGCTCACCGACTGGTCACGGCGGCACAGCGCGTGCGTGGCCAAGTCGCGGGAGCTCTACGACGCTAGGCAGCAATGAGCTCGCGGCCGGCGGCCCGCCGTTCGATCAGCCGCCTGCCGTAGCGCTGGGCGGGCAGCTCGACGTAGCGGTAGGTGAGCCAGCTCGTGCCGAGGATCAGCGCGAGCAGCGCCAGGCCGAGACCCAGCTGCGCGGGCCAGGGCAGCCGCCCAGGGTCGCCGACCACGAGCAGCGCGAGTTTGATCAGCGGGACGTGCACGAGGTAGACCGAGTAGCTGATCAGGCCGAGCCAGGCCAGCACGCGTGGGAGCGCGCGCCCGCGCAGCGCGAAGAACAGCGCGAATGTCGCGGCGGCCAGGCCCATCGTGGCCAGGTTGGTCAGGCCGTTGAACGTCACGGGTTTGAGGAAGGGCACCAGCAGGATCAGCGCCGCGACGCCCGCCACCGGCCACAGGCCCGAGGCCTGCCCGCGCTCCCAGCGATAAATCGCGGTGCCGGTGAACATCACCGAGAGGATCATCGCGCCCTGCCACGACTCCCTGCTGCCGATCCAGATCAGCGCCACCGCGAGGACGGCCAGCACGAACGCGCCCGCCGTACGGGCGGAGCGGGAGCCGAACAGCACGCAGGCCAGGCCGCCGGCGGCGACGGCCAGCACCGCGACGGGCGCCCAAGGGCCGTCGAGCAGGTGTCCCTCGCGCGGCAGCGTGAAGGCCACCAGCGTCGCCAGCAGCGCGAAGGCCAGCGCGAACCAGCCGCTGCGCCGGTGCACCCCGGCCACGAACAGGCCCGTGACCAGCAGGTAGAAGACCATCTCGTAGGAGAGCGTCCACATCGGCTCGACCAGGCCGGCCGAGCCCGTGACCTCCATCAGCATCGTCAAGTGCGCGACCACGTTGGCGTCGCCGCGTAGCGGCAGCAGCGGCGACAGCGCCAGCGTGACCGCGATGAGCAGCAGGTAGAGCGGGTAGAGGCGGAAGACCCTGCTGATCCAGAACGCCTTCACATCGCCTCTGCGCTCCAGCGAAGCGGGAATGATGTAGCCGCTGACCAGGAAGAAGACCAGGACCCCGTAGATCCCGAGGTTCATCCAGCGCGGCCGGAGCCCGTCGAGGAAGTGGTAGTTGAGATGCTCGACGAGGACGGCCGTCGCGCCCAGCCCCCGCAGGGCGTCGAGCCACGCCAGCCGTCTTGTCATCTGACGAAGCTTACCCGCGCCCCGCACGCCAGAAGCGGACGAGCAGCGGGAGCATGAGAAAGCCGATGAAGATCGGCGAGGCCATGTAGCGGAAGTCCTGCGCGGAGATGTTGGCGAGCACGGCGAGCTGCTGGCCGAGCATGGCGGCCGCGATCCCGAGCACCCACCTGTTGCCGCGCAGCCATGCCGCCAACGCGAGCGCCACGTAGGCGGCGTAGCACCAGATCGGCCCCCGCCACACCAGCCAGTCGAGGTCGGGCGCCATGGAGGCCGACAGCCAGTTGTCGGCGACGTCGTGCAGCGGCCACGACGGCGGGCTCAGGTTGAAGCTCTCCAGCTCGGGGTGCCGCTCGATCATGTCGGGGCCCACGTACTCCCACGCGAACCACCGGCGCGAGAAGTGGTAGGTCTCGCCGCCCTCCGACCAGCGGTCGGCTCCCGGGCGCCAAGCGATCGCCCCCCTGCACAGCCTGATCTTGATCACCTCGTCGGGTGCCTCCACCAGGATGCGCTGCCACAGCGCCATCACCTGCGGGCTGAGCTCGTCGGAGCGCCTCCAGTCGAAGTCGCCGCGCCAGATCAGCGGGTTGATGGTGTTGCAGTTGCCGCCCCTCCACCAGCGCTCCAGCGGCGCGATCTCGGCCATGAGCGCCACATCCCGCGTGGTGAACAGTTCCGTCCGCTCCTTCCACGCGACCGCGAGGTCCCCGTAGGCGGTGTGGTAGACGAAGGTGCGCGACGGCGGCACGATGCCCACGTGCGGCAGGACGAGGTTGGTGAGCAGGACGGGCACGCCCGCCGCGACCAGGCCAACGGCCGCCAGCCGCAGCCGCGCCCCCTTCCCGATGAGCATCAGCACGGCGACCACGATGCCCACGACCAGGAACCCGTTGGCCCTGAACAGTCCCGCGCCCAGCATCACCGCGCCGAGCGCGATCAGTGTCCCCTTGGTGGGGCCCTTGTCCCTGGCCATCCGCGCGCAGACGGCTGTGATGCCGATGACGCAGGCGGTGAACGGCACGTCCTTCCAGAACGTCACCGAGAAGGCCCCGAACGGCGGCGCGAGGGGCAGCAGGACGGCGGCCACGGTCGTGGGGATCTTGGGCGCGCCGAGGCCCTTGAGCTCCTGGGCGAGCAACGAGATCGCCAACGCCATGCCCGTGGTCTGGAGAAAGGTCACGGGACTGATGGCGCCCGTGACCTTCACGCTCAGCCACAGCAGTGCGTCGTACAGGACGGAGTGGTCGCTCACCCAGGGGCCGACGATGGTGTGGCTCAGATAGAGCACGGAGTCGCGGCTGAACAGACCGGGGTAGAAGGCGGCCCACCACAGCAGGAGCACCGCCTGGACGCAGAGGAAGATCCTCACCGTGGAGCGTTCGACCATCATCGAGGTTATTGTCCGGGGAGTAAGTGGATCAGAGCAAAACGGGCCTACGGGTACGTCTCGCCCGGTGCGAGCTTGCGGCCCCGGAGCAGGGCCGACACCGTCACCAGGTGATAGCCGCGTTTCCGCAGGTCCTTGATCAGCGTCGGCATCACCTGGACGGTCTGCGGGACCACGTCGTGCATGAGGATGACGCCGTCGCGCTTGGCCAGCCTGAGCACGGCCGCCCTGATCTTCTTCTGGTCGCGCAGCTTCCAGTCGAGCGTGGTGCCGGTCCACAGCACCTGCGCCATCCCCTGGTCGCCCGCCAGCCCTGCCACCCTGGCGTCGGTGTTCCCGTACGGCGGGCGGAACAGCGCCGGTGTCCTGCCGGTGACCTTCTCGACGACCTCCTGGGTCGCCTTCAGCTCCTGAGTGATCTCCTCGTCGAACAGCGTGGGCAGGCTCGGGTGCGACCAGGTGTGGTTGCCGATCTCGTGCCCCTCCGCCGCCATGCGCTTCACCAGCGCGGGCCGCTCCTCGACGTGCTTGCCCATGAGGAAGAAGGTGGCCTTGACCTTGGACTTCTTCAGCGTGGACAGGAGCGTTCCAGTCGAGGGTCCAGGCCCGTCGTCGAAGGTCAGCGCGAGGCACTTGACCTTCGCGCAGTCGACCTCGGCCGCCTGCGCCGGGAGCGCCGGCAGCAGCATGGCGGTCAGTAAGGCCATGGCGAGACCACGCACGTACATCAGGCACCTCCATCGACGGGGGATCAACGGGCCCCGTCTATCGTGCCCCATTTCCGCCCGTGCTCTCGTCGCCGTGGTCGGTTCCCGTCTCTGCGACGGCGCGGGCAACAGGGAGTAAAGTCCGGTCCGGCGGACCGGGTGAAGCACCATGATCCCGGTCATGCGACACCCGTCGTTCGCGTGCGCGATCATAGCCTTCTGCCTGGGTATGTGGGGTCTCACCGGGCCTTCGATGTGGGTCGACGAGGTCGTCACCGCCGATCTCGCCACGCGGTCGATGAGCCAGATCATGACGATGCTCTCCCACGTGGACGCCGTCCACGGGCTTTACTACCTGATCGCGAAGGGCATGGCCGCGCTGGCGGGCCAGGCGGGGGAGGCCGTCCTGCGCCTGCCCTCCGTGGCCGCGATCACCGCCGCGAGCGCGGGACTGGCGGCGATCGGTTGCAGGCTCGGCGGGCGCGGGGTGGGCCTGGCCGCCGGCCTGCTGTTCGCCGCGCTGCCGGTGGTGAGCCAGTACGCCCACGAGGCGCGCTCCTACGCGCTGGTCGCCCTGCTGGCCGTCGTCGCCTCCTGGCTGCTGGTCCGCGGGATCCAGGACGGCGGCAGGCGGTGGTTCGCCGGCTACGCGGTGGTGCTCGCGCTCGCGGGGCTGACCAACCTGATCGCGCTGTCGATCGTCGCGGCGCACGCGGCCACGGTCTTGTGGACGCGGCCCGCGCGGCGGACCGTCCTGCACTGGCTGGCGGCCGCGACGGCCGGCGTGCTGGCCACGCTTCCGCTGGTGCTGATCGCCTTTCCGCAGAAGGGCGCCGTGGCGTGGATTCCGGCCCCCGCGCCCCGCGGCCTGTGGGTCGCGCTGTGCGGCCTGGCGGGCTCGGCGGCAGGGGCCGTCGTGCTGGTCGCCCTCATCACCGCGGGCGCGTGGCACGGCAGGAGCAGGACACCGGGAGTGGCGGCCGTCGCCCTGCCGTGGATGGTCGCGCCGTCCGTCGCGCTGCTGGTCCTGCTGCCCTTCCAGTCGCTCTTCCTGCCGCGCTACCTGTTCTTCTGCGTGCCGGGGTGGGCGCTGGCCGCCGCGGCGGGCATCGCCGCGCTCCGTCCCGCCCGGCGCATGGCCGCGCTCGCGGGCCTGGCCGTCCTGCTGATACCCGCGAACGTGGCCGCCCGCGCCCACGACGCCAAGCCGATGGACGTGCGGGCCGCGGCGGACGTGCTCAACAGCCACACGCGCGCCGGCGACCTGATCGTCTACGTGCCGCGCTGGCCCAGGCTCATGTGGGCGGCCTATCCTGGCCCCGCCTCACGCCTGAGCGACGTGACGATGCGGAAGTCGCCCCGCGAGGTGGGCACCCTGGTCGGCCTCGACGCGGGCAACAAGAAGGTCGCCGAGCGTCTCAACGCGGGCGGACGGGTGTGGCTGGTGCGCATAGGCGATTTCAGCGGCGAGGTGGAGCGTCTCCAACGGATCAGACGCGAGCAGATCAGGGCGGTGGGCGGCTACGCGGTGGCGGGACGCTGGAAGTTCACCGGCGCGCGCGTCACTCTCTTCGAGCGGCCGATCCAGGGGCCTGTGCGCTGACCGTCACCATGCGGGTGAACTCCGAGGGCAGGTCCACCCCGTCCCACACCCGGTGGAAGGTCAGCGCGGAGCCGAAGGGGACCATGCGGTCGACCCCGCGTCCGGCCAGCGCCCTGGCCAGCGCCTCCAGCTCGTCCTTCGCGAAGCCGAAATGCGTCATCGTCTGGTCCTTGCGCTCGACGAGCGGCACCAGCTCGCTCAGGTCGGCGAGCCTGGTGTGGGCGAACGTGCCGGTGCCCAGCCAGCGCCGCGGCATCGCCGAGGGCGCCGAGAGCCGCACGTCGGTCAGCGCGTTGCCGTGAAAGGTGATCGACTCTCCCGCGCCGTCGGCCGCCATCCCGTAGGCGGCGACCCGCTTCTCTACGGCCATCGCCGCGTCGACGCTCCAGCCGCGAGAGGAGATCGCCGCGGCCAGCCGCAGGGTGAAGTCGGCGTGGGCCTTGCCGGTGTCGGCGGCCGAGCCGACCCAGAACACGGTCCTGGGAGACGAGCACGCGGCCTGGTCGAACCAGTAGGAGTCGTTGGCGAATCCGTCGGCGGCCGCGGCGAGCACCGGATCCGTGCCGCCCAGCCACGCCGCCGACCTGATGACGGCGAACGACGAGCGGTCGGGGAAGGTGAGGTCGCGGGCGTGCGGGGCCAGCGGGTGGCGGCGGATGGCGGTGACGGCGGCGTCGCCGCCCCAGATGACCCGCAGGTCGCAGGCGGCCGAGAAGGCGGCGGTGGCCTCCTCGGAACGGTCGTAGGAGACGATCCGCTGGGTCTGGGCCACGGCGGGGTCGGCGTCGCGCAGCGCTTTGGCGAGGGTCTCGACGATCGTGCGGGCGACGGCCCCCGAGCGCGGCGACAGCCGTACGACGTTGCGGTTGCCCATGAGCGCCGACAGCGCCCACGAGTAGACGAAGACGGTGTCGACGTTGGCAGGGGGGACGTGGAAGACCAGCCCGCGCGGCACCCTCAGGTGCTCCCCTTCGAGCAGGTCGAGGGCCCTGGCCAGCTCGACGCGGCGCAGGAAGAAGCCGAGCGAGCCGAGCTCGGGATGGCGGCGGGCGATCGCGGGGCTGAGCAGCCTGGCGCCGAACGCGGTGAGGAAGGCGCGCATCCGGGCGTCGCCGACCGCCAGCGGGCCACCGGCGGGGGTGGCGGTCAGCTCGGCGACCAGCGTCTCGACGTCGGACTTGCCGGGGACGGGGAACAGAACGTCGATCATCAGGCGGCCGCTCCGAACGTGTCGCCGCAACCGCGCGCCTCTGCCCTGGGCAGCCTGCCCAGGACGGAGAACCTCTTGCCCGGCCACACCCCGTCGTCCACGCCGTGGACGACGCCCAGGTCCTCGGTCAGCAGCACGTGTCCCGGATAGGAGGTGGGCAGCGTGCTGACCACCTCGATCAGCCCTGGCGCGCCCACCGGCGCCTCCTGCCACGTGTCGGGATCGCGGATCACCACGTCGGCGAAGTCGGGGCAGTAGAGCCCGCTGCCGTCGGCGCCCTCCAGGTAGACGGTGCCGATCTGCTCCACCATCCCGTAGAAGTTGTGCACGGCTGTCAGCCCCGTGCGCTCCGCGAAGTGGCGGCGGAAGGCGGCGTTGTCCACGGCCTGCTCGGCCAGCTTCTTCCAGCCGCCGGAGTGGATCAGGATCCCGTTGGACAGGTCGGCCTCCAGCTCGCGCAGGTAGAGCCAGACCATGAACGTGAAGCCGAACACCAGGAACGGCTCGCGCCCGTGCTCGGCGAGGAAGCCCGCCACGGCCTCCTGGTCGGGCCGCCCCTCCTCGTCGAGGGCGAAGGTGTGGTCCCTGCCGAAGTTCATCATCCCGAGCACGCCCGCGCCCCTGGCGCTCAGCGTGGGGTCGCGCACGACCGCCCTGGTGTCGGCGACCAGCATGGGCAGCCGCCGCTCGCCCAGCACGCCGCGCATGGTGGCCGCGAGCATGCGCGTCTGCGTGGCCGCCGCCTCCCTGTCCAGGTAGACGCGGCTCGGCCGCTGCCCTGTCGTCCCGCTGGAGGTCAGCACCCTGAACACCTGCTCCTCGGGGACGCTGCGCAGCTCGTGCGTCTTGAACAGGCGGACAGGCAGCCACGGCAGGTCGGCCACCGACCCGTACGGCGGCGCCGACCCTGTCGCCGACAGGATCCGCGCGTACGGCTCGCAGTCGCGCCTGTGGCGCTCGGTCATGGCGGCGAGCTGGGGCAGCAGCGCCGCCTCCTTCGCCTCCTGCGGCAGGGTGAAGACGCTCACGTGCGGGCCTCCAACGCTCGGTAGTCGATCTTTCCTGTGGTGAGGAGGGGAAGCCTGTCCACGCCGCGCACGTCGAAGCCGCTCCAGTGCAGGCGCAGCTCGTCGGCCAGCCGCCTGGCCACCGTCTCGCGCGCTGCCGGATCCATGCTCTCCGTCCACACCGTCACCCTGTCGTCGCCGCTGGTGGCCGCGACGGGGCCGCAGTCGCGCAGGAGCCGCTCCACGTCGTCGAGGTTGACGCGCACGCCGAAGATCTTGGCGATGCGTCTCACCCTGCCGGTGATGTACAGGAACCCCTCCGCGTCGAGGTGCCCGAGGTCGCCGGTCCTGAGCACGCCCCCCAGGTCGTCGCCCCTGGCCAGGTCGGCCGCGGTCTCGGCGTAGCCCATCATCACGTTGGGGCCCCGGTAGACGACCTCGCCTTCCTCGATGGCGAGGGCGCCGCCGGGAAGGGCGAGACCCGCCGAGCCGAGCTTGCGGGACAGGCGGTCGGGAGGCAGCACGGCGATGCGGGCGGTGGCCTCGGTCTGGCCGTACATCACGAAGAACCTGTCGACCTTGGCGGCGAACTCGGCGACCAGCTCGGGGCGCAGCCTGCCGCCCGCCTGGGTCAGCGTGGTCAGCGCGGGGTAGGCGGCGGGGTCGAAGCGCAGCCTGCGCAGCATCTCGTACTGGTAAGGCACGCCCGCCAGCGAGGTGCAGCCGTGCTCGGCCAGTTGCCGCCAGAAGGGGCGTTCGAGCAGGCCGGCGCCGGTCAGCACGACGGTGGCGCCGACGGCCAGATGGCTGTTGAGCACCGACAGGCCGTAGCTGTAGTGGAGCGGCAGGCTGGTGGGGGCGACGTCGGCGGGGCCGAGGCGCAGGGCCTGGGCGATGGCGCGGGCGTTGGCGGTGACGGCCGCGTGCGAGAGCCGTACGAGCTTGGGATTGCCGGTGGAGCCCGACGTGGTCAGCAGCACGGCCAGGTCGGGGTGCGGGTCGGGAGCGCCGCGCGGCCGCGGTTTCGGCGCGCCGCAGGCTCCCGCGAACCCAGACAGGGCAGCCGGATGGAAGCGGTCGGCCAGGTCGGCGAGCACGGCGGCGGGAAGGGCAGGGTCGAGCAGGGCGACGGGCCTGCGCGCGCGCAGCGCGGCCAGGTAGCCGAGCACGGACGGCAGGTCGTTGCGCATGCCGAGGAGCAGCGGGCCCGGCGGCGCCCCGGCCAGCGCCCGTCCTGCCTCGGCGACCCGCGCGGCCAGCTCGTCGCCGCCGAGCACGTCCTGCGTGCCCGCGACGACCAGCCTCGCCTGCGGGTGAGGGAACGGGTCCATCGCTGCTGCCTTCCTGTCGGGCGCGGTCTTGGCAAGAGGAACGCGGTCATCGAGTGGGGCACGGTCTCCGAGTGGCGCGGTCCTTCCATGAGGCGTGGTCAGAGCACCAGGCCGCCGTCGACGCAGAGGACCTGGCCGGTGACGAAGGCCGCGTCGGGCGAGAGCAGGAAGGCGGCGCTCGCGGCGACGTCCTCGGGCCTGCCGAGCCTGCCGAGCGGTGTGGCGGCGACGGTGGCGGTACGGCCCTGCTCGTCGAGCGTGTCCAGCATGCCGGTCTCGACGAATCCGGGCGCCACGGCGTTGACCCTGATCCCCGAGGGGCCGAGCTCCTTGGCCGCGGCGAGCGTGAGGCCGAGCACGGCGGCCTTGGTGGCGGAGTAGACGGCCTGTCCCGCGCCGCCCCTGGCGCCCATGACGGAGGAGACCAGGACGACGGCGGGAGCGGTGCCCCTGCGCAGCAGCTTCACGGCGGCCTGCAGGGTGTGGGCCGCGCCCACGGCGTTGACCTCGAACAGGCGGCTCACCGACGAGCCGCGCATCATGCCGAGCAGGGCCGCCTCGTGGGCGCCCGCGTTGATCACCAACGCGTCGAGCCGCCTGTGGCGGCGATGGACCTCCCGCATCAGGGCGGCGACCGCGTCGGCGTCGGCCACGTCGCCGTGGACCGCGCAGGTCGGCCCGCCCGTCTCCTCGGCGAGCTCGGCCGCCGCCTTCTCCGCGGCCTCCGCCGTGCGTCCGTGGACGACGACCTCGTGTCCCGTGGCGGCGAGCCTGGCCGCGATCGCCCGGCCGATGCCCCTGGTGGACCCGGTGACGAGGGCGACCCTCGGCTCAGGCCGCGACACCCTGCTTCTCCAGCAGCCGCACGGCCTTGTCGAACGAGCTCATGTCGATCATGTCGTCGGTGTCGATCATGATGTCGAACTCGTTCTCCATCGCGGCGATAAGGGCCATATGGCCCAGTGAGTCCCACTGCGGGATCGAGCGATACTCCAGCCCGTCGACGTCGGTCCCCTCCGGCAGGTTGAGCGAGCTGCGGAAGACGACGCGCAGGCGATCGAGATGTCTCATGCTTCCTCACTATCTGCGACAGAATCGAAACGCAGTGTAGCGCCGCCGTGACGGCTTGGGGGCGGCGCGTGAAGGCAACTTCCGCCACGAGTAATGGATGGGTATAGCGCCGCGCGGCTCGCGGGGACGACTGGAAAGGTCTGCTGAGCGCAGGCTAACGAGGAGGTTCGGTGTGGACGAATCCAATCACTGGTACGGGCACTCACAGATCTTCGGCGGCTACTGCGGGACGGCCCAGGGAGGGGTGCTGCCACGTATCCAGGGATTCGTACAGCATGGCTGGAACTACCTCCACGGATTTCCTCCCAACGACAAGTGGTGCAGCCCCGGCTATCCCCGGTTCATCTGGTCGGACGTGCTGCGCCGCAGGGGCTGGTCGATGGGCCGCAGAGATCACTACCTCATCGGCGCGCCGTGGATCTACCTGCTGGCCATGGAGCCCGAGCTGGGAAGGATTCCGGAGGACCGGCGTGAGGGCACGATCTGGTACCCCTTCCACGGCTGGGAGAAGAGCTCGGTCCACGGCGACCACGCCAGGCTCGCGGCGGAGATCCGGGAGGTCGAGACCGGGCCCGTGACCGTCTGCCTCTACTGGCTCGAGTACGGCGACGCCGCCATCAGGAAGGCCTACAAGTCGGCCGGATTCCGCGTCATCAGCCACGGCGACAGGGGCTCGCGCTGGGACGGCAAGGGGCGCGACTTCCTGCGCGGGCAGCTGAAGGAGCTGCGCCGCCACCGCAGGGTCGCCTCCAACCGGCTGGGCAGCGCGCTGTTCTACGGCGCCTCCGTCGGCTGCGACATCGCGGTGTACGGAGACCCGATGCAGTTCGAGGACGAACGCCCCGAGTACGGCGGCACCGAGCGCAGGATGCGGCTGTGGCCCGACCTGCACGGCGTGCGAGTCGACCGACAGCTCGCCCACGAGGTGGCGAGGCGCGAGCTCGGTTTCGAGTACCAGGCGGGCCCGGAGGAACTGCGGCGCCTGTTCGGATGGAGAAAGGCGCGATGCGCGTGAACACGACGCCGGACAATGTCCAGCTGATCGGTGGCGAGATGCTGTTGTGGTCGGACCTGACACAGGCGAGAGACTGGGGCGCCATCGCCACGGAGCTGGCGGCCCTCTTCGTCACCGAGCGTGGCAGGGTGCTGGTCGTGGGGCCGCACCCCGAGGGCCTGTTCGACATGGTGGCCGCGCGCGCGGGTTCGCTGTCGGCGCTGCTCCGCTCCTACCCCGACGCCTGCGCGCTGGCCACCAGGCACCCTTCGGCCAGGGTCTTCTGCGGCAGGCTGGACGTGCTTGCGCAGGCCGAGCCGTACGACCTGGTCCTGGCCTTCGACGGGTTCGCCGCCCTGCACTCGGCCGAGTCGCCCGTGCAGAGCTGGCGCGAGTCGCTCGCCGCGCTCTCGGCGCTGATCGCCGATGGCGGGCGGCTGATCCTGGGCGTGGAGAACGATCTGGGCGTCGACCGGTTCGTGTCGGCCAGGCCGGCGGGCCGTGAGGGCGACGACTCCCAGTGGACGCCGCATGGCTACGACGTGACCTATCCCAACAGCCCTGAGACGGTAGAGCGGGAGCTCCAGGCGCTGAACCTGAGTACCGAGACGTGTTACGCGTCCTTCCCCACACGTGAGGCGCCGCGCGCGCTGCTGGCCACCCACGTGCTGGCCCAGCGCCCGCCGGACGCGCTCACCGTTCCGCTCAGCGCCAGGGGCTACGACGCCAGGATGATCGTGGCCGACCCGCTCCACCTGACCCGCACCGCTTTCAGGCACGAGCTGGCCGATCGGCTGGCCCCGCTGTGGGTGAGCGTCGCGAGGAAGGAGCCATCTGCCCCCAGCCACACCATCCTGCCCACGGGCCTGCTCCAGAGTGGCCCGATCGTCCACGAGGTGATCTACGGCGGCACCGGCTGGAGCCGCAGCGCGCTGTCCGCGCCGCCGGTGACCGGCCGGGTCCGCATGGTGGCGGCGGACGCCTCCGCGACCATCCCGCACGGCAGGGTGCTGGAGGAGATCCTGCTCGAGGGGTGCGCCCGCGACGACCTGCGGGCGCTCAGGGACACCTTCACCGAGCTCGGCGCGTGGGTGAAGGCGCAGACGCCCTCGATCGCCGTCTTCGGGACGACCGACAACCTCGTGTGGGACGGCGTGCGGCTGCGGCTGGCCGAGTCCGGCTGGACGCTGGACGACGCTCCCATCGTCGAGGTCGTGCTCTGCAGGATCCTGTGGCGCTTCGCCGTACGGCTGCTCGCCGCCGGTCACCACCACCCGTGGCCGTGGCCGATCGAGGCCGACCAGCTCGCGCTGACCCTGGCCGGCATGTGCGGGATCCCGTGCGACAAGGAGCACCTGGAGTCGGCGATGCGCCTGGAGGAGGAGATCGACACCGTCATCGAGCCGGGCCGGACGCCACCCGCCTACCGCGAGCTGCTCGAGGCCCGCGACCACCTCCACCAGTGCCTGTCCAGCTCCCAGGCGAGGGTGACCAGGCTGGAGACCAAGCTGACCTTCCGCGAGCGCGACCTGCAGAAGACCAAGGCGAAGCTGAGGAAGGTCCGGCGCAAGGCCCTGGCCTGCCGCAGAACGCTGGGCTACCGGCTCTCGCTCAGGTTCGCCCGCCCCAGGCGGCTCGCCCGCAGGGTCCTCCGCAAGTTCTCCAGTTGAAGGGAGTCCCAGTGCTTTCGGTGATCATCCCCTTCCACAACGTGGAGAAGTACGTCGGCGAGTGCCTGGAGTCGGTCGCGCGGCAGACCCTGCGCGACATCGAGGTGATCTGCGTCGACGACGGATCGACCGACGGCAGCGCGGCCGTGGCGGCGGCGATGTGCGCGGTCGACGACAGGTTCCGCCTGATCAGCCAGGACAACGTGGGCCCCGGCATGGCGCGCAACGTCGGCGTGCGCCACGCGACCCGCCGCTATCTCGCCTTCGTGGACGGTGACGACGTGGTGCCGCGCGTGGCGTTCGCCAAGATGGTCGCCTCACTGGAGTCGACGGGCTCCGACCTGGCGTGCGGCAACGCCAAGCGGCTCATCGGCGGCCACCTGATGCCGTCGTGGGCGCACAGGGCCGCCTTCAAGAAGTCGATGAAGCGCACCCACATCACCCGCCATCCGCTGCTGATCCGCGACCGCATGGTGTGGAACAAGGTGTTCAGGCGGTCGTTCTGGGACGAGCTCCGGCTGGCCTTCCCCGACCGGATGTACGAGGACCAGCCCGTCACCATGGCCGCGCACGTCCGCGCCGCCTCCGTCGACGTGCTGCGCGAGGTCGTCTACCACTGGCGGCAGCGCGACGAGGCCGAGTCGTCCATCACGCAGCGCAAGCTCGAACCTGACAACCTGCGCGACCGATTGCTCTCGGTGTGCGACGCCTCCAGGATCCTGCGCGGGGGAGCCCCGGATCTGGCCGCCGCGTTCGACACCGACACGCTCGACATCGACATGCACGTGGTGGTGGAGGCGGTCGCCCACCACGGCGACACCCTGCCTCCCGACATCGTCGACCTGGCCGTGTCCT
The DNA here is from genome assembly GCF_040648355.1 of Nonomuraea sp. NPDC049152. Classification (NCBI taxonomy): domain Bacteria; kingdom Bacillati; phylum Actinomycetota; class Actinomycetes; order Streptosporangiales; family Streptosporangiaceae; genus Nonomuraea; species Nonomuraea sp. NPDC049152. Next base: position 22,592 of record NZ_JBEZDO010000017.1, read on the forward strand.
ACCTCGACCAGGTCCCCCTTTCGGGCTGGCTCGGCCTGCCGTTCGAACGGCGGCTGCTGGTCCACCTCCTGCACCGGCGGGAGCTCGACACGCTCGCGGGAGTCTTCGCCGAGGTGGAGAGCGGCGCGCTGCAACCCATGGTGCGCAGGCATGGACGGTCCTGGATCGCCGAGCACTCCCGCATGCCCGACCGGCTGACGCCGCTGTCCGGCGACCTGGCCCTGACCTCCCGCCTCGTACGGCTGGACTGGCACGAGGGCAAGCTCCACGGCGAAGGAAGGGTCTCGATCGGCAGGTTCGACGCGGGCGCCGTCGGCCGGGTGAAGCTCAGGACCTGGCTGAAGGAGCGCAAGAGCGGCGCCAGGATCCCGCTCGGCCACGGAACGGCCATCCCCACCTGGGCGGAGATCCCCTGGGGTGACGACTCCACGGTGCTGGAGAGCGGCTACGACTTCGCGTTCGCGCTCGACCCCTCCGCGCTCGCCTCCCGCCGCCCTGGTCACTGGGAACTCCACGTGGAGCTGCGCCGTCCAGGACTGCTCCTGAACGGCAAGGTCGGCGGCCCGCGCTGGGCGCCGCCCACGGCCCCGGCGCCCGTACGGCTGGGCGACCTGTGGCTGACGCCGGTGCGGACCTTCCGCGGCTCATGGGGCATCAGGCTCTCGCGGCGCAACACCGTCGTGCGCGAGTGTCACGTCCATGACGACGAACTGGTGATATCGGGGGAGCTGGGCCGCGTGGGCGACGGCGAGCCGGTCCTGCGTCTCATCCGCAGGCACGACGCCGAGGAGGTCTACTTCCCCGTCGCCCTCAAGGGCCACGCCTTCACCGCACGCCTGGCCTTCGCCGAGATCGACGACTCCAAGCAGGAGCAGGCGTGGTGGGATGTCGTCCTCGACCACGGCAAGGTCGTCAGGTTCGCGGTGGAGACCGCGGCCAGGCCGGAGGTCGAGGTGAGGGGCAGGCGCTTCCTCGTCGACAGGGGAGAGGACGGCGGCCTCATGATCAGGGAGAAGAGCGCTAGCTGAGGATGCCCGCCAGGCACTCGACGACCCGGTCCTGGTCGCCGTCGGACAGGCCGGGGAAGAGCGGCAGCGAGAGCTGCTCGCCGTAGTACGCCTCGGCCTCTGGACACAGGCCGCGGCGGTAGCCGAGGTCCTCGAAGACGGGGTGCCAGTAGGCGGGGATGTAGTTGACCTGGACGCCGATGCCCGCCGCGCGCATCCTGTCGTAGACCTCGCGGCGCCTCCCGTCGCGGACGCGGACCGGGTAGAGGTGCCACGAGGGCTCGACGTGGTCGCGCCGGGCGGGCAGGCCAAGGCCTGGCACCCCGCGCAGCAGCTTGTTGTAGCGCGCCACCAGCTCGGCCCTGCGCGCCCTGAAGGCGGCCAGGCGGCGGAGCTGGCTGATCCCGAGCGCGCACAGCACATCGGGCAGCCGGTAGTTGAGGCCGAAGGTGTGGACCTCCTGGTGCCAACCGCCCACCTCGGGGTCGCGCTGCAGGGCGGGGTCCCTGACCAGGCCGTGGTTCCTGAACATCGCCGCGCGCCTGAACAGCTCGGCGTCCCCGGCGGCGACCGCGCCGCCCTCGGCCGTGGTCACCGTCTTGGTGGGGAAGAAGGAGAACGTCGTCAGGTCGCAGACGGAGCCGACAGGCCGCCCCCTGTAGGCGGCCCCGATGGAGTGGGCGGCGTCGCCCACCAGCGTCGCGCCGCACCCGTCGGCGACCTGGCGCAACCGGTCGTACTCGGCGGGATGGCCCGCGTAGTCGACCGCGGTGATCGCGCGCGTCCTTCCCGTCACCGCGGCGGCGGCCGCGGCCGGATCGAGGTTGCCGGTGTCGGGCTCCACGTCGGCGAAGACGACTTTCGCGCCCAGCAGCGCGGCCGTGGACGCGGTGGCGACGAACGTCAGCGGCGTGGTGACCACCTCGTCGCCCTCGCCGACGCCCGCCGCCACGTAGGCCACGTGGAGCGCGGCGGTGCCCGAGGTGACGCTGACGCACGGCGCGCCGCCCGTCCACGCGGCCAGCTCGCGCTCGAACATCGTGACCGCGGGACCCGTCGTCAGCCAGTCGCCGCGCAGCACCTCGCTGACGGCCTCGACGTCGGCGTCGGCGATCGACTGGCGTCCGTAGGGGAGCATCAGGCGTTCACCGCCACCATGTCGCGCAGCTCGTCGACCGACAGCCAGCGGTCATTGGTGTCGGAGCGGTAGGCGAAGCCCTCGGGCAGCGCCTCCCCGCCCTGCGGCGGGTCATAGCCCCACGTCGCGATCGTCGGCTGCACCACGTAGCGGTCGGCGAGGCGCAGCGTGCGCCTGCCGTCGTCGGGCGCGATCATCTCCTCGTGCAGTTTCTCGCCGGGCCTGACGCCGATCTCGTACATCGGGCTGTCGGGGGCCAGCGCCTCGGCCAGGTCGGTGATGCGCATGCTCGGGATGCGCGGCACGTACAGCTCGCCGCCCTGCATCATGTCGAAGGAGTCGACGACGAACCTGACCGCCTGGTCGAGCGTGATCCAGAAGCGGGTCATCCGCTTGTCGGTGATCGGCAGGCTGCCGCCCTCCTCGGCCAGGCGGAGGAAGAACGGCACGACCGAGCCGCGGCTGCCCACCACGTTGCCGTAGCGCACCACGGCGAACCTGGTCACGTGGCTGGCGGCGTAGTGGTTGGCGGAGACGAAGAGCTTGTCGGCGACGAGCTTGGTCGCGCCGTACAGGTTGATGGGGCTGGAGGCCTTGTCGGTGGACAGCGCCACGACCTTGCGCACGCCGCAGTCGATCGCCGCCTCGACGACGTTCTGCGAGCCCGCGATGTTGGTCCTGACGTACTCGAAGGGGTTGTACTCGGCGGTGTCGACCTGCTTGAGCGCGGCGGCGTGCACGACGTGGTCGACGCCGTGCATGGCGCGGGTGAGCCGGTCGCGGTCGCGCACGTCGCCGATGAACCAGCGCAGCCGCTCGTCCTGTCCGAACAGCTGCCTGGCCTCGTACTGCTTGAGCTCGTCGCGCGAGAAGATCACCAGGCGGCGCACGCCGAGGTGGTCGAGGGCGTGGCGGACGAAGGCCTTGCCGAACGAGCCCGTGCCTCCAGTGATCAACATTGACGATCCGGTCACCACGCTCACGTCGCCCCCTGATTTCGGTGGTACCACCTGCGTTTGCGCAGGCTGGCCGGTAGCCTAGCGCGACGAAGCAGACACGCACGGTCACACGGGGGAATGGGGCATCAGTGCGTATTGTCGGAGTCATTCAAGCGCGCATGGGATCATCGCGACTGCCCGGCAAGGTGCTGCGCGACCTGGGGGGTCGCTCGGTGCTCGGCTGGGTGGTCAGGGCCGTCGACCGGTCCGACGTCGTCGACGACCTCGTGGTCGCGACCACGGGGGAGGCCGTCGACGACGCGATCGTCGAGGAGTGCGAACGGCTCGGCGTCGGCTGGCACCGCGGCCCTGTCGACGACGTGCTGACCAGGTTCACCGACGCGCTGCGGAGCCGTCCGTGCGAGGCGGTCATGCGGTTCACCGCCGACTGCCCGCTGCTCGATCCCGAGGTCATCAGGGAGGTCGCGCTGGCCTACCAGGCGCTTCCCGGCCTCGACTACATGACCACGAGCCTGGTCCGCACGCTGCCGCGCGGCATGGACGTCGAGATCGTCGGCAGGGACGTGCTGGAGGCGGTCGGCAAGGTCGCCGCCGGCTACCACCGCACGCACGTCACCTCCCACATCTACACCCACCCCGACGACTTCCACCTGCTCGGCCTCAGCTACAGCCCCGCCGCTCCCGACCTGCGGGTCACGCTCGACACCGAGGACGACTGGCGGCTGATCGCCACGATGACGGCCGCCATGGGCGACCGCTGCGCGCGGGTGCGCGAGCTGGTCGCGTGGCTGCGCGCGCGGCCGGAGGCGTGCCTGATCAACGCGCATGTCGAGCAGAAGGCCCTGCGGGAGGCGTGATCGTGCGCGTCGGCATCCGCTGCGACGCGGGCAACGCGATCGGCGTGGGACATCTGGTGCGCTGCGTCGCGCTGGCCGAGGAGCTGCGAGCGCGCGGCACGCACGTGTCCTTCCTGGGTGACATGGGGTCGCTGCCGTGGGCCATGCGGCAGCTCGACCTGCGGGCACTGCCGGTGCGTCCCGCGCCCGCCGAGCCCGAACGGCTCGCCGCGCTCGGGTTCGACGCGGTCGTGCTCGACTCCTACACGCTGCCCCGCGAGACGGGGGGCGTGCTCATGGCCGCGGGCGCGCGGGTACTCGCGATCATCGATGGCGATCCGCTGGGTCAGGAGGCGCACCTCTACCTCGACCAGAACCTCGGCGCGGAGGATGTTCCCCTCGCGCTGCCGTACCCGGGGGTGCGGCTGGCCGGGGTGCGCTACGTGCTGCTGCGCGACAGCGTACGGCGGGCCGTCCGCGCGCCCGCGCGCGCCGGCTCTTCCCCGCCGCACGTGCTGTGCTTCTTCGGCGGCACCGACGCCGCGGGCGTGGCGCCCGCGTGGGTCGAGGCGCTGCGCGCGACGGGCGTGCCGTTCACCGCCACCGTGATCAGCTCGGCACCGCTGCGGGCGGGGGAGGGCATCACCGTCCTCCCGCCCACCGACCTGCTGCCGAGCCTGATGGCCGAGGCCGACCTGGTGGTTACCGCCGCTGGCTCGGCCATCTGGGAGCTGCTCTATCTCGGCGTGCCCGCCGCGCTCACCTGGGTGGCCGACAACCAGCTCATCGGCTACGAGGCGCTGGTGGGCCGCGGCCTGGCCGCCGGGCTCGGCGGCAGCGCCGAGCGGGCGGTGCCCACGCTGCGGCGGCTGCTCACCGACCCCGGCCTGCGAGCGGAGTACGGCAGGCGCGGCGCCGAGCTGATCGACGGGAGGGGAAGGGAGCGCGTCGCCGACGCCCTCCTCGGCTGAGCCCTTCGAGGCCGCCGTCCCCCGTGCGGCGTTCGTCAGATGAGATCCCAGGTCAACGGGGTGCCCAGGGCGGCGTCCCTGGTGAACGTGCGGCCCATCACCGCGCTCGCCGCCGCCGGCGGCAGGCCGCCCGCGGGCCTGATCGACCTGACGTTCTCCGGGGTCACGGGCTCGCCCGCCCGCACGTCGCGCACGATGTAGAGCGAGCGCCTGAACCGCAGCCCCTCGCGCTCGCTCGGCCGTGGCCCGATCACCGGCGCGCCCAGCGACTGCCACGCCCGCTCGCTCTCCGCCACGAGCGCCGCCAGCTCGGCGGGCTCCAGAGAGAAGGCCGAGTCGACCCCTCCGTCGGCGCGCGAGAGCGTGACGTGCTTCTCGATGAGGCAGGCGCCCAGCGCGACCGCCGCCACCGGCACCCCGATCCCCGGCGTGTGGTCGGACACGCCGACCACCGCGCCGGTGAGGCCCGCCAGGAGCGGCAGCGCGCGCAGGTTGCTCTCGGTGGGAGCGGCAGGATAGCTGGCCGTGCAGGCCAGCACCGCCAGTCGCGCGCACCCGGCCTCGCGGGCGGCCTCGACGGCGGCGTGGATCTCGCCGATCGTCGCCATGCCGGTGGAGATGATCAGCGGCTTGCCGGTGGCGGCCGCCATCCTGATGAGCGGCAGGTCCACGATCTCCGAGGAGGCGATCTTGTAGGCGGGCGCGTCGAGCTTCTCCAGCAGGTCGATCGCGGTCGGGTCGAACGGTGAGGAGAAGGGCACGAGCCCCCGCGCTCGGGCCCGCTCGAAGAGCGGCTGGTGCCACTCCCACGGGGTGTGCGCCCGCTCGTAGAGCCGGTAGAGGTTCTCGCCGCCCCAGAGCTCGTGGCCCTCGCCGATGCGGAACGCGGGGCCGTCGGCGTCGACGGTGATGGTGTCGGGCCGGTAGGTCTGCAGCTTCAGCGCGTGGGCCCCCGCGGCCGCCACCGCGTCGACGATGGCCAGCGCCCGGCCGAGGTCGCCGCCGTGGTTGCCGGACATCTCGGCGATGACGAACGGCGGGTGCGCCGGCCCGATCTCACGCCCTGCGATGGAGATCACGCGTTGTCCTCTCTGCTGAGCTGGATGGTGATGACGGTCCTGTCGACGCCGTCGATGGCGCGCGGGTCCGAGCCGACCTCGGCGAACCCGAACCGCCGGTGCAGGCGCCTGACTGACTCGTTGACCTCGAGCACCTCGCCGCGCAGCGTCGCCAGGCCCAGCGGGCCGAAGGCGTGCTCGATCGCGGCCCGCTCCAGGCCGATCCACGCCCGCAGCAGCTCGCCCGACGACTCCAGGCCGTCGAGGTCGAGGTAGAAGCCCCAGGCCGCGGTCGTGGCGCCGGGGCCGAGCCCGGAGAACGTCACCACGCCCGAAGGAGCGCCGCCGTGCTCGTAGACGAGCACTTCGCGGCTCGGGTCGCCGCTCACGCCCGCCCACCATCTGGCGTGCTCGTCGGGGCCGATCTCGTGGGTGGTCAGGCTGGCCGCGCGGACCCTCGGATGGTTCCGCCAGCGCCTGATGGTCTCCAGGTCGTCTTCGTGGACGTGTCTCAGCACCTCGTCCCCCTACGAAGCGTGCTCATGTCGAAACTCAACGTAGCGGATTCGAGTGCGGGTAAAGAGCTGATCAGGGACAGGCATGGTTGCTGCCGTCCCGTCATGGGGCGGGCATTCTGCGAGCATGCCCCTGCTCAGCGTGATCGTGCCGTTCTGCAATGTCGAGCCATACATCACCGAATGCCTGAAGTCGCTCGCCGCCCAGTCTTTGACAGACCTTGAAGTGGTCCTCGTGGACGACGGGTCCACCGACGGGAGCCGTGCGCTCGCCGAGGACTTCGTCGCGAGAGACTCCCGATTCCTTCTCCTCACCCAGGAGCGCCAGGGCCCTGGCCCCGCCCGCAACACCGGTGTACGCCACGCGAGCGGCGCCTACCTGGCCTTCGCCGACAGCGACGACCTGGTGCCGCCCGACGCCTACGCCCTGCTCGTCGGCTCCCTGGAGACGACGGGCTCCGACCTGGCCTGCGGCGGCGTCGAACGCCTGCGGTCGGGAGAGGCGTCGCCGTCCACGCTGCACGCGAAGCCGTTCAGGCGCAGCGTGGAGCGCACCCACATCACCCGCATGCGGAACCTCGTCAGGGACCGCACGGTATGGAACAAGGTGTACCGGCGGTCCTTCTGGGACGCCGGGCGGCTGGAGTTCGCCGAGGGGATCTACGAGGACCTGCCCGTCGCCATCATGGCCCACGTCGTGGCCGAGCAGGTGGACGTCCTGTCCGAGGTCGTCTACCAGTGGAGGGAGCGGGACTCGGGGGAGCCGTCGATCACCCAGCGGCGTCAGGAGCCGCTCAACCTGCGTGCGCGCCACGCGGCGATCGGGGCGGTGCGGGAGTTCCTGGCCGAGGCCGCGCCGCGGCTGGTCGTGCACTTCGACCGCGTGGTCCTGGAGAAGGACACCTCGTTCCTCCTCCAGGCGATCGCCGACTCCGGCCCCGAGGACAGGGAGGAGCTGCTCGAACTGGGCAGGACCTGGCTGGCCGGGCTGCGCCGCTCGGTGGTGAAGGAGGCTCCCGCGCTGCGCCGTCTCGAATTGCACCTGCTCAGGCGCGGGCTGGCCGACGAACTGCGCGAGGTGCGCAGGTACCGGGCCGAGGCCGCGGGGGAGATCCGCGTGGTGCACAGGAAGAACGAGGGCTGGTACGGCGACTTCCCCTATCTCGGCGACAAGTCGCTGCACATTCCCTACAAGGTCTTCGACATCACCGAGGAGCTCAGGCTCATCGCCAGGGTCAAGGACGCCTCCCTGAACGGCGACCGCCTCAGGGTGGAGGGCGAGGTCTTCATCAGGCGGCTGGAGGGCCGCAGGCTCAAGATCGCGCTATGGCTGGAGCAGGGCGAGGTCAAGATTCCGCTCAAGCCCCGGTGGCGGAAGCGTCAGGATTTCACCGTCGAGATCGACACCGCCACGCTCACGCACGGTAACTGGCGGATCGGCGTACGGGCGGAGATTCGCGGGCTGGTGAGGGACGGATACCTTCGGCCCGCGCCCATGGGCGAACAACGTGACGCCGCGGACGACGACGACCTGGACCTGAACGGATCTACCCAGGAGCTCGCTGCGTGCCGGGATGGTCAAGAAGCGGCATGGACATTCTCCAGTAGTTCCAGAGAGTAATCGAAGGACCACAGTCTGTCGTCATGCTGAGACTCATGAGGACCTACTCGCTCGATGACGTCTACGCGACATGCAAGCGGAGAGACTCCTGGTGGACCGTGTACTTCGTGGACCCGGTCGCCTGCCGGGTCGCGCTGCTCGTCGCGAACCGATCGAACATCACGCCGAACGGGCTCACGGTCTTCTCGCTGGTTCTCGGCATGGCGTCGGCCGCGTTCCTGGCGGCGGGACAGCTCACCGCGGGGGCGGTGCTGTTCTACCTGAGCTTCATGATCGACTGCGTCGACGGCAAGATCGCCCGCCTCAAGGGCACGGGGACGCCGTTCGGTCTGTGGCTCGACTTCATGGGCGACAGGATCAGGGAGCTGTGCTGCGCGACCGGGCTCGCCTACGGCCAGTACAAGGCCACGGGGAACGTCGACTTCATCGTGCTCGGCGCCGCGGTGGCCGCACTCGACATGTTCAGGTACGTCAACGCGTCGCAGATGAAGCGGGTCAGGGAGACGATCAGGGAAGGCATCGCCTCCATGGCACCGCCCAGGCTTCCGGATCCGAGACCGCACCAGCAAGGGACGCTCCAGCAGGGGACGCGGCCGTCGCCGGCCCACCAGACGGGGGTGCAGACCGCGCGGCCGCAGCAGTCCGCCGCGCCGCGGCGCCGTGGACTGTTGCGCAGGCTCAACAAGGCCATGGCCAGGCGGAGGGTCAGAACCCACCTGATCAGCGGTATCGAGTTCCACGCGACGGCCTTCGTGATCGCGCCGCTGCTGGGGCAGGCGGCACTCATCCCCGTCACGTCGGCCGTCAGCGTCCTGCTTCTGACCAACGAGATCTTCCTTATCTATCGGATGTGGCTCTTCACCCGCCGCAACAGCGCGGTCCCCAAGCCGGAGGAGAGCCGAGAGCACGCGCTAATCGGGGGTTCACCAAATGTCTGACAGGCCGGTATTCGTCGTTGGCTGTCCACGTTCGGGCACCACGCTGCTGCAGCTGATGCTCCACTCGCACTCGAGGATCGCGGTGCCGCCGGAGACCAGGTTCGTGGGCGCCGTCTACAACAAGCGTCGCTCGTTCGGCGACATGCGGCAGGCCGGCAAGCGTCTCGCGCTGGCCGAGTGGATCACGGGCGACCGCACGAAGTTCCGTGAGATGGGCGTCGACAAGGACGAGTTCATCAGGCAGGCCGTCGAGGGCCCCGGCTCGCTCGGCTCGGTGCTCGGCACCGCGTTCAAGCTGTACGCCGAGCGCTTCGACAAGCCGAGGTGGGGCGACAAGCGCCCGAGTTACGTCAAGCAGGTGGACATGCTGGTGAGGCTGTTCCCCGACGCGCAGTTCGTGCACCTGATCAGGGACGGCCGCGACTGCGTCTCCTCGCTGAAGGAGATGCCGTGGTTCACGCAGGACTCCTTCCACGCCATCTCCATCTGGGCGGAGGCGATCGACGCCGGCCGGCGGCTGCGCAAGATCATGCCGGAGGACAGCTACTACGAGCTGCGCTACGAGGACCTGACCGACGACCCCACGACGGAGCTGAAGAAGCTCTGCTACTTCCTCGAAGAGGACTTCGAACCCGCGATGTGCTCGCCGCGTGAGGCTGCCAGCGTCGCGGTGCCCGTCCACAAGGTGTGGCACAACAACACGCACGGCGAGGTCCTCACGTCGCGCGTGGGCAGCTGGTCGACGCGCCTGGACAGCTGGGAGCTCAGCCTGTGCGAGCAGGCGCTCGGCGAGCGCCTCGAGGCCAACGGCTACGAGCTGAGCGGCGTCCCGAAGGCGGCCAGGGACCACGCGGCGCACCTCCAGAGGGTCATGCAGAGGCGGCGCGCGGCGCGCCTGCGCAAGACCATGCGGGACCGGTTCACCAGGCTGCGCGAGCCGGGTCCCGTGGCGGCGCTGCTGACCTCGGGCCAGCGCGCGATCGCCGGAGTTCCCCCGCAGCGCGTCGAGGCGGACTTCCCTCAGCGCGTCATGTGAGCGAACAGCTCTTCCCATCGGTCGAGCACGGGTTCCATGCGGAACGCCTCGGCCCTGGCGCGAGCGGCGGCGCCCTGTCGCCGCCGCTCGCCCGCCGACTCCATGAGGGCGGCGAGCCGTTCGGCGAGGGCGGGCACGTCTCCGGGCGGCGCGAGCAGCCCGCCGATCGAGCGCACCCCTCCCGAGACGTCGAAGGCGACAGACGGAAGCCCGTGCGCGGCCGCCTCCATCAGCACGAGCGGCAGGCCCTCGTGCTCGCTGGACAGCGCGACGATCGACGCGCCGAGGTACTCGCGCTCCATGGCGCCCGCGTCCACCCGGCCTCTGAACACCACCCGGTCGGCGACACCCTCCTGCCGCGCCCACGCGCGCAGCCGGGGCTCCTCGGGCCCGTCGCCGATGAGGTGCAGCTCCCACGGCGGCGCGGACGCCTTGGCGAAGGCGCTGACCAACCTGTCGAACCGCTTCACGCCCGCCAGCCTGCCGACGCCCAGCACTCTCGTGGCCGTCAGCTCGGCCTGCCCGGCAGGCCAGCTCTGCAGAGGATTGGGCAGTGACCAGACGTTGGGCAGTAGCGCGTGCTCGGAGAACAGCCACGCGTCGTCCTCGCTGAGGAAGACCGCCTGGTCGAGACCGCAGTAGTGACGCCTGATCGAGCCGAGGTGCGAGCAGATGCGGGCGTGCTGGTAGGAGCCGTGGTACTGGCCGATGGTGCGCGTCCGCGCGGGCAGCAGCCCGGACAGCCGCGTCACCACCCCAGGCGAGGTCAGGACGGCGAAGCCGGGCTCGATCCGGGCGAGCAGCCTGCCGGCGCGCATCCTCTCGAACACGGAGGAACGCGGCGACCCGCTGATCACGTGTCGCAGGTAGCGCGGCCGGGCGACGTACCTGAACGGGTCCTCCGCCCTGCGCAGGCCCACGACGTGCACCTCGTGACCGCGCCCCGCCAGCCCCTGCGCGAGCGTGTGGGTGACCTGCTGGATGCCGCCCAGGGTGTCGGCGTCCAGGCAGGCGAAGACCACCGTCCCGCTCACGACGCTCTCCGCAGCTGGGACTGCTCAGGCGCCGGTACGGCCGGCGGCGCGCCGAAGAAGTCCGCCACGACCCTGGCGGCGGCGTCGCCCCTCTCCTCCTCGCACCACAGCCGTCGCGCCGCGGCGTACTTGGCGGCGAAGGAGGCGTGCACCGACGGCAGGTCGCGCAGGCACGCGACGAGCTCGGCGACCGTGGTGACGCACGGGCCGGGCGCGATGGCGGGCAGGTCGGTGTTGACGCCGCGCTCGGACAGCCGGTACTCGTCCCAGTCGTCGATGAAGAACAGCATCGGCTTGCCCGTCACCGCGTAGTCGCACATCACGGAGGAGTAGTCGGTCAGCAGCGCGTCGGAGACCAGGATCAGATCGTTGATCTCGGGGTACGAGCCGGCCGGCCGGACGAAATGGCGCAGGTGCTGGGGCACCTTGTAGCGCTCGACCGGATGGGTGCGCAGGATCACCACCCATTCGTCGGACACCGCCTCCGCCAGCTCCTGCAGGTTCACCCGCACCGACCTGCCCGAGCTCTTCGCGCTGTCGCGGTAGGTGGGCGCGTAGAGGAGGACCCTGCGTCCCCGCGGGATCTCCAGCCGTTCGCGCACGCCTTCGGGCGGCTCGCCGCGCACCAGCGCGTCGCAGCGCGGGGTGCCGTACCGCAGGACGGGGCCCTCGTAGCCGAGGGCGGGCACGAAGTAGCGGGAGAACTCGGCGCTCGGCGAGATCAGCGCGTCCCATCGGGCGACGGCCGCGCGCCACTGCTCGCGCGGGCCGGGGAGGTCGGCGCGGAGGTCGGGCGCGTCGAAGCCGATCGACTTGATGCCCTGGCCGTGCCAGGTCTGCAGGTAGCGGGTGCCGTGCGGCTTGGGGTAGTCGAGGGGGAAACCGTGGCTGTCGACCCAGACGCCGGCGCGGGCCATGGTCCATATGTAGCGCCAGCTGCCCCGTCGTACGAGGGGGACGTCGGAGGGAAAGCCGGCGCGGCCGCGGGCGACCGACCAGACGGCGTCGACGGGCAGGCCGCGGCGCCGTACCTCCTCGTAGACGGCGCGGGGGCTGCCGGTGTAGCCATTGCCGCAGTCGGCCTCGAACAGCGCCAGGTCCTCGCGGGGCGGCAGCACCTTGATCAGCGTCTTGTAGGCCTTGAGCTTCAGCCGGGGCGTGCTCACCCGGCGGAGCACCCGGCGTTTCACCCTGGACAGCACGACCCGGGGCGTGGTTCGCGGGCTCACGCGCAGCTGTCCCGCGGTGCCCTCGGCTCTGACGCGCAGGTGGCCGAGGTCGAACGGCTCCATGCCGGGGTCGGCGAGCACGGCGTCGGTCGTGGTGAGGCCGTCGGGCCTGGTGAACCCGATGCTCGGGTGGCAGCTTCCCCGCACCTTCGCCAGGTCGAGGGTGACCTCGCTGACGAGGCCGCCGCCGGGGGAGAGAAGCGGATGGAGCGGCACCGTGAGAGGGCCGCAGCGCAGGAACGCGGTCCACTCGGTGAGGACCGCGAAAGGGTCGTAGGTGCGCACCCGCATCCGCAGCCGCGTCCCCTCCGTCGCGAGCGCGACCACCTCGTGCCGCAGCCTGGACGCGGAGTAGGGCAGCTCGGCCATGCGCAGCGCGGTGATGTCCAGGCCTGGCGCGGGCGTGCCGCCCCAGTACGTGCGCCCCTCGTGCGTGACCGCCTCGCGCGGCGGGGGCTGCGGCGCGTTCAGCGACCTGGCCGCCACCGCCAGCTCCTCGGCCCTGCCTGCGAGGATCAGATGGCAGCACACCCGCACCATCGGGTCCATCCGGTCGATCACCTCGTCGGAAACCTCGCGCAGGTACGGCCTGACCACCGAGACGAACTCCTCGGCCCACACCAGGTCGTGCGAGGGCAGCGGGTTGAGATAGACCCGCAGGTCCTGGCGGACGAAGCGGTACTGCCGATCCGGCACCAGGTCGCCGAACCCGTGCGCGCGCAGCGTCGCGTCGCTGCGCCTGGCCGCCTCGACCCGGTGGCGGACGTTGTCCATCTCCTTGATGCTCATCGAGATCGACATGTGCTCGCGGGACCTGCGCCAGTGGTAGACGACCCACGGCACCACCGCGAACCTGCGCGCCGCGCAGTACATCTCGGCGCCGAAGACGTGGTCCTCGTAGTGGATGTCCTCGGGGAAGTGCAGCGCGTTGCGGCGCAGAAAGGACACGTCGAACAGCTTGTTGGTGCTGAAGCAGTCGAGGAACAGCTCGGGTTCCTCGCGGATGCCCTCGACCACCCGCCGCTTCCCGAACAGCTGCGGGTAGTAGCGCTCGGTCTTGCCGCTCGGCTCGTACAGCCGCGAGATCTGCCCCGAGACGAAGTCGGCGCCGGTCCGCTCGATCTCCGCCAGCATGCTCTTGCACGCGTGCCGGGGCAGCGTGTCGTCGCTGTCGAGGAACATGACGTACGGCGAGAGCGCCGCGTCGAGCCCGTCGTTGCGCGGCGCCCCGCACCCGCCCGAGTTGACCTGCCTGCGCACGTAGCGGACGCGGGGGTCGGCACGCATGAGAGCCTGGGCCACACGAGGGGTGTCGTCGGTGCTCGCGTCGTCGGAGATGACCACCTCGAGACCGCGGAGCGTCTGGTCGAGCACGGAGCGGACCGCCCTCGGGAGCCGGGCGGCGTCGTTGTAGGTGATCACGACAACGGTGCAGTCCGGCATGCCTGTTCTCCCCCGAGTCCCGATGCTCGAAGGCAGACATTCCCTCCCGATTCAGTAAGTGTCCTGACTTGATGGCGTTTTTACCGGACAATTCGCCTGATTAGCCACACAAGTAGCGCTATTCCGGCGATTGCTCCCACGATCGGCGCGATCCTCTTGAGCAGCGGCGCTCCCGCGATCTCCAGCAGGTCGAGTGCCTCCTCGTCGGGCGTGCGGGAGGTGCGCAGCGTGCCGCTCGGCCTGACGTCCTCCTCTTCCGCGATCTCGGGCACGGCGGCCAGGCGGCGCTCCTCGCCGTGGGACTCGCCCAGCAGCTCGGCCAGGTTCGCCGCGAACGTGTCGATGAGCTTGGCGCCCACCTCCGCCATGACGCCCCTGCCGAACTGCGCGGGCCTACCCGTGACGTTGAAGGCCGTCTCGACCTTCACCGAGGTGGCGCCGTCGGAAGGGGTCAGCCGGGCGGCGACCGTGGCGGCGGCGGTGCCCGACCCGCGGGCCTCCTTGCCCGAGGCCGCGAGCGTGAGGGCGTAGGCGTCCTTGTCGACGTCCTCGAACCTGGCGGTGCCCCGGTAGGTGACGGTGATCGGGCCGACCTTCACCTTCATCCTGCCGGTGAACTCCTCTCCCTCGACGATGTCGAGCGTCGCTCCCGGCAGGCACGGCGCCACCCGCTCGACGTCGAGCAGGGCCGCCCAAGCCTGCTCGATCGGAACAGGAACCGTGAACTCGTGCTCGAACCGCATCGCCATCGATCCGCTCCTTCCACCTGACTGGTCGCGCTCTCCCAGCCTCGTCCTTGGGACATCCGCTGACTACCCCCGGGGCGGGCCAACAGCCCACCTCCCCTCCGAAACCCACAACCATGGAGTTTCGGACGACACCCGCCGCCCCGCACCACGCGGAGTGGGAGGGGGCCGGGGCCGACCCCCTCCAGGAAGCCCGCGCGTCAGGGGGCGCCGGCCGCCGCGCGGATCGCCCGCTGGGTCAGCACCTGGGCCAGGTGCCGCCGATAGTCGGGCTGCGCGTGCAGGTCGGCCGTCGGCGAGGTGCCCTCCGCCGCCTGCGAGCACGCCTGCGCGACCGCGTCACCGAGTTCGACCCCCCGCAGCGCCGTCTCCGTGGCCAGCGCCCGCAGCGGCGTCGGCCCCATGTTCGTCAGACCGATCCTCGCCTCCTGAATCGAGCCGTTCGACCGGCGGACCGCCGCCGCCACGCCGACGATCGCCCACGCCTGAGCCGTACGGTGGAACTTCTCGTAGTGGAAGCCCCACCCGGGCCCCAGCTTGGGCACCTTGACACCGAGCAGGATCTCCCCCGGCCCGAGCGCCGTCTCCAGGTAGTCGAGGAAGAAGTCCGCGGCGGGGATCTCCCTCGACGAGGTCACCATCACGCACTCCAGCGCCAGCGCCACCGCGGGCAGGTCGCCCGCGGGATCGGCGTGGGCGAGGGAGCCGCCGAAGGTGCCGCGGTGCCGTACCGCGGGATCGGCGACGGTGGCGGCGGCCAGGGCCACGAGCGGGCAGCCCGCGGTGACCTCGGCCGACCGCGTCACGTCGTCGTGCGTGGCCATCGCGCCGATGAAGACGTGGTCGCCCTCGTCGCGGATGCCGGTCAGCTCGCTGAGCCTGCTGACGTCCACCAGCAGCGACGGGTACGACAGCCGCAGGCGCAGCAGCGGTAGCAGCGACTGCCCTCCGGCCAGGACCTTCGCGTCCTCGTCCGAGGCCAGGGCCTCGCTCGCCTCCCGGAGGGAGGCGGGCCGCAGGTAGTCGAATGGGGCCGGGATCATCGGATGGCCCTCCAGATCCGTTCGGGCGTGCATGGCATCTGGATGTCGTGGACGCCTCGCGGCCGCAGCGCGTCCACGATGGCGTTGACGACGGCGGGGGTGGAGGCGATCGTGCCCGCCTCGCCGACGCCCTTGACGCCGAGCGGGTTGGACGTCGCGGGCGTCTCGGTCCTGTCGGTGACGAAGTCGGGCAGGTCGGCGGCCGAAGGGAGCAGGTAGTCGGCCATGGTCGCGGTCAGCAGGTTGCCGTCGGCGTCGTGGACGGCCTCCTCGAACAGCGCCTGCGCGATGCCCTGCGCGAGCCCGCCGTGCACCTGGCCCTCGACGATCAGCGGGTTGACGACCCGTCCGACGTCGTCGACCGCCACGTACTTGCGGATCTTCGCCATGCCGGTCTCGGTGTCGACCTCGATCGCGCACAGGTGCGTGCCGTGCGGGAAGGAGAAGTTGTCCGGGTCGAACGTGGCGTCGGCGTCGAGCCTGGGCTCCAGGCCGTCGGGCAGGTCGTGCGCGGCGAACGCGGCCAGTGCCAGCTCCTGGATGGTCTTGCTCGACGTGGTGCCCTTCACCGTGAACGAGCCCTGCGCGAAGTCGAGGTCGTCGGCCGAGCACTCCAGCGCGTGCGCGGCCAGCTTCCTGGCCTTGTCCTTCACCTTCTCGCAGGCCTGGAGCACGGCCATGCCGCCCACGACGAGCGAGCGCGAGCCGTAGGTGTCCATGCCCTTGTGCGAGATCGCGGTGTCGCCGTGCATGACCGCGACGTCCTCGAACGGCACGCCGAGCGAGTCGGCGACGATCTGGCTCCACGCCGTCTCGTGACCTTGACCGTGGGGCGAGGTGCCGGTGACGACCTCGACCTTGCCGGTGGGCAGCATGCGGACCGAGCCGTGCTCCCATCCGCCCGCGGCGTAGGCGAGCGAGCCGAGCACCCTGCTGGGCGCGAGCCCGCACATCTCGGTGTAGGTGCTGACGCCGATGCCGAGCTGGACGGGGTCGCCCCTGTCGCGCCTGTCGGCCTGCTCAGCGCGCAGCTTGTCGTAGCCGAACAGCGCCAGCGCCTTCTCGGTGGCCGCCTCGTAGTTGCCCGAGTCGTAGGTGAGCCCCGCGATCGTGGTGTACGGGAACTCCTCGTGCCTGATCCAGTTGCGCCTGCGCACCTCGATGGGGTCGAGGCCGAGCTCGTCCGCGAGCTCGTCCATGACCCTTTCGATGGCGTAGGTGGCCTCGGGACGGCCGGCGCCGCGGTAGGCGTCGGTCGGCATCTTGGTGGTGAAGACGCCCGTGCAGTCGAAGCTGTAGGCGTCCATCTTGTAGATCCCGTTGAACATGAACGCGCCGAGCAGCGGCACCCCCGGCGTGACCAGCATGAGGTAGGCGCCCATGTCGGCGAGCAGCTCGACCTTCAGCCCCCTGATCCTGCCGTCGGCCTCGGCGGCGAGCGTGATGTGCTGGATCTGGTCGCGGCCGTGGTGCACGGTCATGTTGCCCTCGGAGCGCGACTCGGTCCATTTGACCGGCTTGCCGAGCTTCCTCGTCAGCAGCAGGCAGAGCACCTCCTCCGCGGTGACCTGCAGCTTGGAGCCGAACCCGCCGCCCACGTCGGGCGCGATGACGCGCAGCTTGTGCTCGGGCACGCCCGTGGTCAGCGCCAGCATCACCCGCAGCACGTGCGGGACCTGCGTCGAGGTCCACAGCGTGAAGCCGTCGCCGTCGGTCGTCGCGACGACCGCGCGCGGCTCCATCGCCGTCGGGATGAGGCGCTGCTGGACGTAGGTGCGGTCGATGACCACGGGAGCGTCCCTGAGCGCGGCCTCCATGTCGCCCTGGGCGAACGTCCACGTGAAGGCCCTGTTGCCCGCCTCGTGGACCTTGGGACTGGCGTCGGTGAGCGCCTCCGTCATGTCGAGGACGACCGGCAGCGGCTCGTAGTCGACGTCGATGGCGTCGAGCGCGTCGGCGGCCAGGTAGCGGTCGGTGGCCACCACGCAGGCGACGGCCTCGCCCGGATAACGCACCTCCTCGACGGCCATCGGCGGGTGGTCGGGGATGACGACGTTCTCGCTCACCGGCCACGCGCACGGCAGACTGCCCTGCTCATCCGCGAAGTCCTGGCCGCTGAAGGCGGCCACCACGCCTGGCATGCCCTTCGCGCCGGAGACGTCGACGCCCGTGATCCTGGCGTGCGCCATCGGGCTGCGCTTGAAGGCGATGTAGAGCATGCCGGGCAGCTGGATGTTGTCGGTCCACTGGGTGCGGCCGGTCAGCAGGCGGGCGTCCTCCTTGCGCTTGCGCGCCCTGCCGACCTCCTTGCCCTCACCCGGTTCGGAGAGCATGCCGCTCTCGGCCACCTGCTGGGCCACCAGGCCCGCGTCGAGTTCTTCGGTCATGGTGTCTTCACCGCCGCGCCTCGTCGTACCGCTCTGACGATGTTGCAGTAGCCCGTGCACCTGCAGAGGTTGCCCTCAAGGCCTTCCCTGATGGCCTCCTCCGACGGGTCCGGGTTCTGCCTGAGCAGATCGATCGCGGCGATGACCATGCCAGGGGTGCAGTAGCCGCACTGCAGGGCGTGCTCCTCGTGGAAGGCCTGCTGCATCGGGTGCATGGTGCC
Source organism: Nonomuraea sp. NPDC049152 (assembly GCF_040648355.1). Classification (NCBI taxonomy): domain Bacteria; kingdom Bacillati; phylum Actinomycetota; class Actinomycetes; order Streptosporangiales; family Streptosporangiaceae; genus Nonomuraea; species Nonomuraea sp. NPDC049152. The sequence continues at coordinate 40,774 of NZ_JBEZDO010000017.1, forward strand.
GTTGGCGGCCAGGCCCTCGATGGTGACCACGTCGCCGCCGTCCGCCTGTACGGCGAGCACGGAACAGCTCTTCACGCTCTTGCCGTCGAGCATGACGGTGCAGGCGCCGCAGTTGCTTGTGTCGCACCCGATGGGAGTGCCGGTCTTGCCCAACCGGTCCCTGAGCAGGTGCACGAGGAGGAGCCGCGGCTCCACGTCCTCCTCGTAGCCGATTCCGTCGACGGTGACGGCGATGCGAGGCATACGTCCTCCCTCGATTCCTGAGGTCAACGAGAAAGGCGCGGGCCGGGCCGTCGCGTGGTGCGCCCGCTCGGAGCGAGGGCGACGGTCCGGGGGCGGTTTCTCATTGATAAGTGGAACGTACGCCTAACAAACGCCAGGTCAAGAGCGGCGTATCGACCTCGCGACGATCGCGACCACGCCGGCCAGCCCCAGGCCGCCGAACAGCAGCGACAGCAGGAGCACGAAGTCCCCGATGACGCCGGTGACCAACAGGATGCCGAGAACCACGAACAGGATGCCGCTGAGCAGGGCCATCCAGTCGGTCCTGTGCAACAGCCGCTGCCGCGGGGCCACGTCACGCTGCAACGCGCACCTCCATGTCGCCGAGGCCGCCCTTGAGGTTCAGCACGATGGTGGGGACCTCGCCCTTCGGCGGCGTCTCCGGCTCGAGGACCTTGTCCACCTCGACGTCGGTGCCGCCCTCGAAGGACTGGCCGATCATGATGTCGCCCACCCTCGACTTGGCGTGGACCTCCACCCGCGCCGTCGGCGGCACGATCACGACCAGCTCGCCGACCGCCAGCTTGGCGTTGAACGTCACGCTGGCGCCCGGGGTGAGCTTCAGGTCCGACAGGTCCAGCGTGCCGTCGCCGATGCCCACCTCATAGGTACGGCTGGCCTCGGCCACGCTCGTCGGTGCCCAGTTGGCGGTGCCGATCTTCTTGGGTATGTCGCCGAGCATCAGGCTCACGCCGATGATGAGGGTCAGGACGGTGCCGAGCGCGACGAGCCCGGCACCGCGGCCGAGCCAGGTGGCCACCAGCAGGCCTGCGCCGATGGTGATGAGCATGGCGCCGCCCACGGCGGTGAGGCTCGGGGCGGTGGATCCTGAGGTGGCTTGGGCCGCCACGACGATCCCTCCAACGATCAATGCCAGCAGGACGGTGACCACGCCGGTGAACGACCTGCGTCGCCTCGGGCGCGGAGTGGCGACCTGCTCGCCGTAACGGCTCAGGTCGTAGGGCGAGTGGCCGGCGCGCCTGCGGGGGTCCAGCGGCTGGAAGGGGCCGCGCGGGGCGAACGGCTGGCCGTAGGAGTAGGCGGGCTGCCTCGGCGGCGGCGCGGACTGCCCGGCCGATGGCGCGGGCCGGCCGGGTGGCGGCGAGGGCTGCCGGTACGGCGGCGCCTCCGGGACCTCGTTGACCCTCGTCGGCGCCACCGGCTCGCCGGGCGCCTCGTCCGCGGGAGGCTCGGCTGCGGCCCGGAACGCGGAGGTCTCCTGGGCCGCTGCCTCAGGCGTTGCCCTCGTCTCCGGGGCTTCCTGAGCTTCGGCGGCTCGTGGAGCCTCGGGCGCTTCGGGCGGGGTGACGGGAGCCTGCGCGGTGGTTCCGGGAGGAGTCCTGAAGGCCGCGGTGTCGAAGGCCGTCGTCGGCGGGGCCTCGCGCCGTACGGGAGCGGGCTCCCTGTGGAAGGCGGCCGGCGCGGGGTCGAAGGCGATGTCCTCCGGCGCGATCGGCTCGGTCCTGCGGTTGAGCCGCTCGGGCAGCGACCGCGCGAGAGCGGGCAGATCGAGCCCCCTGGCGTGCGCGGTCAGCAGCACGATCGCCATCAGCGTGGCCACCACCAGCGTGCCGGTGCCGAGCCAGACCGTGGCCAGGTTGATGATGAGCCCGAACCCGGCGATGCCCGTCAGCAGCGCGAACACGGTCTCGGCGTCGAAGTCGCGCCGCGACCACTGCTCGACGTATCCAGGACGGCCGTTGAACTCCTTCATCAGCAGGAAGGCCGCGATGTAGAGGAACAGGCCGATGCCGGACCCCAGCACCAGCATGGCGAATCCGACGCGGAAGACCACGGGGTCGATCCGCGTGTAGCGGCCGAGCCCCGCGCACACACCGGTGAGCATCCTGCCCTCGCCGCTCCGCTTGAGCACGCGAGGTGGGGCTGCCTGGTCAGTGGGCGGTGCTTCGGTCATGACACCATCGTGGCGTGCGCGGCGGGGACACGCATCCGGGACTCCCCTGAGGCGACCCCGAGAAGGGGAACCAGGGCTCTCCCCTGATGTCGGGCATGACCGCGACGTGTGACTATGGCGGTGTTATGGCTGACCAACAGACTCTGCGCGAGACGGACGACGCGCCCTTTCCCCGCCTGACCCGTCCGATGGAGGGGCGGCTGGTGGGCGGCGTCGCCCAGGGGCTCGCCGCCCAGCTGAAGCTGGACCCCATCGTGATCAGGCTGAGCTTCGTGCTGCTCAGTGTGGTGGACGGCGTGGGCCTCGCGGCCTACGCCGTGCTGTGGATGATCACGCCGCGCAGGCAGGCCGAGGGCCCGGTCCCCGCGCGCGACTGGAGCCAGCTCGCCGCCTTCACCGCGATCGGCGTGGCGCTGGCCGCGTTCGGGTGGCTGACCGGCGCCTCCAAGGGCGGGCTCGGCATGCTGCCGTTCGCCGTCGGCGGCATCGGCACGCTCATCCTCTGGCAACAGGCCGATCCCGAACGTCGTAAGAACTGGGTCAGCGGCGCCACCAAGGGCATGCGCCAGAACCGCGTGCGCACGCTGCTCGGCGTGATCCTCGTGATCGTCGGCGCGATCGGCTTCCTCGCCCTCCAAGGGGAACTGGACGCCGCCAGGCCGGGGTTGCTCTACACGGCCGTCGTGGTCGGCGGCCTCGCGGTCATCGCCGCGCCGTGGCTGGCGGGCCTGTGGAAGGAGCTCCAGCTCGAACGGCGCGAGCGCATCAGGCAGGAGGAGCGCGCCGAGGTCGCCGCGATGGTCCACGACTCGGTGCTGCACACCCTCACCCTCATTCAGCGCGTCGCGCACGACCCGCGCGAGGTCACCAGGCTGGCACGGGCGCAGGAGCGCGACCTGCGCAACTGGCTGTACCAGCCGGCGCAGGACGCCGACGCCACGTTCGCCGCCGCCGTACGGCGGATCGCGGCGGAGGAGGAGGACGCGCACGGCGTGCCCATCGAGGTCGTCTGCGTGGGCGACACCGAGCTCGACTCCGCCGGCAGGCTCGCGGCGATGCTCAAGGCGTCGCGGCAGGCGATGGTCAACGCGGCGAAATACTCTGAAAGCTCGGTCATCTCCGTCTACGCGGAGGTAGAGGGTGAAGAAGTCACCATTTTCGTGAAGGATCGGGGCAAGGGCTTCGATCTCGATGAGGTGCCACTGGACCGGATGGGGATCAGGGAGTCCATCATCGGAAGGATGGAGCGCCATGGCGGCAGCGCCAGGGTGCGCACCGAGCCCGGCGAGGGCACGGAAGTGATGTTGACGGTGAAGGTGGACAAATGATTCGCGTGCTGATCGTCGATGACCATCGGCTGTTCCGTTCCGGCGTCCGCGCCGAGCTGGGCGACTCGATCCAGGTCGTGGGCGAGGCCGAGGACGTCGAGTCGGCGGTGAAGGCGATCGCCACGCTCGAGCCCGACGTGGTGCTGCTCGACGTGCACATGCCCGGCGGCGGCGGCCAGGAGGTGCTGCGCAGGGTGCTCGGCGCCGGTTCGCAGGTGCGTTTCCTCGCCCTGTCGGTCTCCGACGCCGCCGAGGACGTGATCGGCGTGATCAGGGGAGGGGCGCGCGGCTACGTCACCAAGAACATCAGCGGCCGCGAGCTGACCGACGCCATCCGCCGCGTCTCGGACGGCGACGCGGTGTTCTCCCCCCGGCTGGCGGGCTTCGTGCTCGACGCCTTCGCCTCGACGGAGGCGCCCTCCATCGATCCCGAGCTCGACTCGCTCACCCAGCGCGAGCGCGAGGTCCTGCGGCTCATCGCGCGCGGCTACGCCTACAAGGAGATCGCCAAGGAGCTGTTCATCTCCGTCAAGACCGTGGAGACCCACGTGTCGTCGGTGTTGCGCAAGCTCCAGCTGTCCAACAGGCATGAGCTGTCGCGCTGGGCCACCGCCAGACGCCTCGTTTGAGCGGCCGGTCAGCGTCCGGTGCGTGAGCGGTGCGCGGCTCCGGCCACCGTACCTATCATGAACATTCTGATTTCCGGCGCAAGCATCGGTGGTCCCGCCCTCGCCTTCTGGCTCAGGAAGTACGGCTTCGACGTCACGATCGTGGAACTGTCGCAGGGCCTCAGGCCCGGCGGGCAGGCGATCGACGTGCGCGGCCCCGCCCTCGAGGTGGCCGAGCGGATGGGCCTGCTGGAGGAGATCCGCGCCGGCAAGGTGGACATGCGTGGCATGTCCATGGTCGACGCCGAGGGCAATGAGATCTACCGCTCCGAGGAGCACACGTTCACCGGCGGCGACCTGTCCAGCCCCGACATCGAGATCCTGCGCGACGACCTGAGCCGGATCATGGCAGGGGCGGCGCAGGACGTGGAGTACCTCTTCGGCGACTCCATCAGGGAGATCGTCCAGGACGACGAGGGCGCGCACGTCACCTTCGACAGCGGGCTGCGCCGTACGTTCGACGCCGTGGTGGGCGCCGACGGGCTCCACTCCAACACCCGCAGGCTGGTCTTCGGCCCCGAGCGGGACTTCAGCCGTCACCTCGGCACCTACCTCGCCGTGTGGACCGCGCCCAACATCCTCGGCCTCGACCGCTGGCAGGTCTTCCACCAGGTGCCGGGCGGCAACTGGGGCGGCGGCGTGATGAGCGTGCGCCGCAACAGCGAGGCGCGTGTCTACATGGGGTTCGAGTCGGAGCCGCTCGACTACGACTACCGCGACGTCACCGCGCAGAAGCGCATCCTGCAGGACCGGCTGGGCGAGGCGGGCTGGGTGCTGCCCGAGCTGCTCGGGCACATGTGGGAGGCCAAGGACTTCCACCTCGACTCGATGTCCCAGATCCACATGGACAGCTGGTCGAGCGGCAGGGTCGTGCTGCTCGGCGACGCGGGCTACTGCGGCTCGCCGCTGTCGGGGCAGGGCACGAGCATGGCGATGGTGGGGGCCTACGTCCTGGCGGGCGAGCTGGCCGCGGCCGGCGGCGACCACGTGGCCGCGTTCGCGGCATACGAGCGGGAGCTGCGCGAGTACGTCAGGCGCAACCAGGAGCTCGCCTACGCCAACAAGGAGAGGATGGAGGCCGAACGGGCCGGTGTGGAGTTCGACGGTGAGGACTTCGCCGAGGTCGCAGGGGGCTTGACCTTGAAGGACTACTAGTCTCATGCGACATTTCGGATATGGGCAGAGACGTGCCGGTCATCGTGTTCAGTCGTGACGATCGACGGAATTACCGTGACAAAGTGCGGCGAAATCTGGACATCTTTGCCCAGATGTTGCGAGAGTCGCGCTTCGAGTTCGACCGGCCGCAGGCGGGGCTGGAGATCGAGCTCAACCTGGTGGACGAGCGCGGCGAGCCCGCGATGCGCAACGCGGAGGTCCTCGCCGCCATCGCCCAGCCCGACTGGGCGACCGAGCTCGGCCAGTTCAACGTCGAGATCAACGTCGCGCCGCAGGGCCTGGACGGCGACGGTGCGCTCCGCCTCGAGGAGTCGGTGCGCGCCAGGCTCAACCACGCCGAGGAACGCGCGCGCTCCGAAGGCGGCCACCTGGTCCTGATCGGCATCCTGCCGACCCTGCGCCAGGAGGACACCCACGAGGGCACCCTCTCGGCCAACCCGCGCTACAAGCTGCTCAACGAGCAGATCTTCGCCGCCAGGGGCGAAGATCTGCACCTGCTCATCGAGGGCACCGAACGGCTCGACACCTACGCCGACAGCATCACCCCCGAGGCCGCCTGCACCAGCGTCCAGCTGCACCTGCAGGTCAGCCCCGAGGCGTTCGCCGCCCACTGGAACGCCGCCCAGGCCATCGCGGGCCCGCAGGTGGCCGTCGCGGCCAACTCGCCCTACCTGTTCGGCAAGGAGCTGCACAGGGAGACCAGGATCGCGCTGTTCGAGCAGGCCACCGACACCCGCCCCACCGAGCTCAAGAGCCAGGGCGTACGGCCCCGCGTGTGGTTCGGCGAGCGGTGGATCACGAGCGTCTTCGACCTGTTCGAGGAGAACGTCCGCTACTTTCCCGCGCTGCTTCCGCTCTGCTCGGACGAGGACCCCCGCGAGGAGCTGGCGGCGGGGCGCATCCCCTCCCTCGACGAGCTGACCCTGCACAACGGCACCATCTACCGCTGGAACAGGCCGGTGTACGCGGTCGTCGACGACGCCCCGCACCTGCGGGTGGAGAACCGCGTCCTGCCCGCAGGGCCCACCTGCCTGGACGTCACGGCCAACGCGGCCTTCTACTACGGGCTCATGCGGATGCTCCCCAACGCCGAACGGCCCGTGTGGAGCCAGATGTCGTTCGCCGCCGCGGAGGAGAACCTGTCGAGCGCGGCCAGGCACGGCCTCGACGCCAGGCTGTACTGGCCGGGACTCGGCGAGGTGCCCGCGGCCGAGCTGATCCTGCGCAGGCTGCTGCCGATGGCGGCCGAGGGGCTCGCGCAGTGGGGCGTCGACGGGGCCGTCGCCGACCGGCTGCTCGGGGTGATCGAGGGCCGCTGCCTGCTCGGGCGGACGGGGGCGACGTGGCAGGTGGAGGCGGTCGAGGCGGTCGGCGGTGACCGGCGGGAGGCACTGCGCAGGATGACGCTGGAGTACATCGAGCGCATGCACAGCAACGAACCCGCCCACACCTGGAACATCTGACCCCCGGCCCGCGCTGTCCCCGAAGGAACGCCCGCCCCCGACCCCTCGCGATCTTCCCGCAGACCCCGCCCCCCGATCCGCCGTCCCGGGGCGTATGTCCCGACCTGCTGGGCAAGATGCAGGCATGACCGCGCGCCCCCTGCTCGCCGCCCTGCTGGTCCTCGTGCTGGCCGGATGCGGGGGGCAGGCAGGCCTGACCTCCACCAGCCAGGTCAAGGGCGACACTTTCGAGGAGGACGTCGAGCTCGCCCAGGTCTACACGGAGAAGTTCTGGGCCGCGCAGTTCCAGGCGCTCGGCCGCACCTACGAGCCGGTGACGAAGTTCATCCCCTACCGGGGTGAGAACGGGCCTTCGTGCGGCGGGGAGCGCGCCGTGCCGAACAACGCGTTCTACTGCTCCGAGGGCCACTTCATCGCCTACGACAAGGACTGGATGGAGGCGCTCTGGAAGGAGCTCGGCGACGGGTCCACCTATCTGATCATTCCGCACGAGATCGGGCATGCCGTACAGGCGCAGCTGGGGACGGAGTTCCAGCTCAACGTGCAGCGGGAGCTCCAGGCGGACTGCTACGCGGGCGGCGCGCTGGCCGGGCTCGTGAAGGCCGACGTCCTGAGCGCGGAACCAGGCGACGAAACGGAGCTGATGCTCAATCTGGAGGCGGCGGGCGACCCCACGGACAACTGGTTCAGACGCGACGCCCACGGCACGGCTGAGCAGCGCCAGCAGTCGTTCGCGACCGGTTTCACCAACGGCGTGGGCGCCTGCTGAGGTAGGCGGAAGTACGCCTCCAGGGTGATGCGGTGACCGGCCTGGCGGTCTAGCTTGAACGCATGCCACTGGGGAACGTCCGGGAGATCAGCTGGTTGCGGCGGGGAGCCTGCAGGACCAGCGATCCCGATCTCTTCTTCCCTCCCGCGCCGTCACCGGTGCAGGAGTCGCAGGCCAAGGCGGTCTGCTCGGGTTGTCAGGTGCTCGCCGAGTGCAGGGCCTACGCGCTGCGGGCGGGGGAGTCCGAGGGCATCTGGGGTGGTCTCACTCCAGATGAGCGCAGAAGGCTGCGCTTCCCCGCCGGATGGCGGCAGCGGAGCGCATAGCCTGCAGGGGTGCTGCTTCGCTCCCTCGCCGTCCTCGTCGCGGCCAACATCATGAACAACCGCGTCGCCCCCAGGCTCGCGCCCCTCACCTCCGCGCTCGCCACCGGCGTGCTGGTCGCCATGGCGAGGAGGTCGGGCCTGTCGTGGGAGGAGATCGGCTTCACCCGCGGGCTGCGGGGCGCCAAGGCGGGCGGCGCGCTGGCCGCCACGGTCGCCGCCGGCTACACCGCGGGCATCGCCATCCCGCGCACCCGCGAGCTGTTCCGCGACGAGCGGGCGCTGTCGCTGTCGAAGGCCGAGGTGATCGAGGCGGCGCTGCTGCAGGTGCCCGTCGGCACGGTCCTGCTGGAGGAGGTCGGCTTCAGAGGCGCCCTGTACGGCATGCTGCGCCGCGAGCGGGGCGCCGCGACGGCCACGGCGGTCTCGTCGGCGTTGTTCGGGCTGTGGCACATCCTGCCCGCGATGGAGATGGCCCGCGCCAACCCCGCGCTCGGCGAGCTGGCCTCGGGCAGCACCGACGTGACCAAGGTCGTCGTGGGCAGCGTGGTCTCGACGGCGGCGGCGGGCGTGCTGTTCTGCGAGCTGCGCCGCAGGGCGGGGCTGCTCGCGCCCTCGCTGCTGCATCTGGCCACTAACTCGCTGGGGTACCTGTTCGCCCGAATCGCCCCCGCGCCACCAGCTCGACGGTGACGAGCACGGCGACCGCCTCCGCCGCGAGCAGCGAGACCAGCACGACGAGCTGAACCACGCCCGCTTCGAGCGGTCGCGCGCCGCCGAGCAGCATCCCCACGAACGCGCCCGGCAGCGTGACCAGGCCGACGGTCCTGGTCTGGTCGAGCGCGGGGATCAGCGCCTGCGCCGCGGCGGGGCGGCAGATCTCCAGGTTGGCGTCCCTGTCGAGGAAGCCGAGCGACAGCGCGGCCTCGACTTCGCCCTTGCGCTGGCGCAGCTCGTCGAGGGCGCGCCTGCCCGCCATGGCGGTGGCGGTGAGGCAGCCGCCGAGCAGGATCCCGGCGATCGGGATGACGGTGACGCCGCGCATGGGGGCCACGCCGGTGCCGAACAGCGCGACCAGGACGGGGAGGGTGCCCGCGGCGATGGGGACGGCGGCCGGCCACGGGCGGTCCTTGGCGATGCGGCGGCCCGCGGTGACGGTGGCCACGCCGTACATGACCAGCACGAAGGCGGCGATCGCGGGCGGTGTGCCGACCACCCAGGCGATCACCAGGGAGACGGCGCCCAGCTGGACGGCGGCGCGAAGGCTCGCGGTGAGGATGGCGCGGGCGTGGCCGAGCCCGCCCAGCCCCGCCACGGCGGCCCCGCCCACGGCGAGCAGGACGACGACGACGGCGAGCGCGGGGGTGAGCGTGAGTCCCATGCAAGGTTTCTACCTGGGACCGGCGGCACTTCCGCGTCATGCCGCTCGGACGCGCGGGCCGGGTCAGGCGGTGGGGACCACCTGGAAGGCCTCGGCGTAGCGGCCCTCGCCCAGACCACCCTTCAGCGCGATGCCCGCCCAGCGCTCGCGGACGAACTCCTCGAAGCCCTCGCGGTGCCCGACCTGGCTCACGTGCGCGGACAGCGCGGTGATCTTGCGGTCCATGGTGTCGGTGATGTCCACCCAGTGGTTGGGGCTCATGCCGCCGATCAACCACACCTCGCCGACCGTCCACGGCTCGAGGTCGGCCAGCTCGGCGTAGGCGTAGGGGTTGCGCGCGTCGGGGTAGACGGCGTCGAGCGTGGCGCCGCCGACCGCGCGGTGGTCGGGGTGGCTGGGGCCGATGAACTGGTAGTTGCGCTCGGGCGTGCTCGTGATCACCACGTCGGGGCGCACCTGGCGGATCACGCCTGCGATGTCGCGGCGCAGCTCGATCGTGGGCTCGACCCTGCCGTCGTGGTAGCCGGACAGGAAGCGCACGTCGGTGACGCCGACCGCCTTGGCGGCCGCGGACTGCTCGGCCCTGCGCAGCTCGGCCATGCCCTCGCCGTCGAGCTCGCGCTCGTGGCCACCGGCGTCCCCCGAGGTCACGAGCAGGTAGGTCACCTCGATGCCCTTGTCGACGAACTGGGCGATCGTGCCCGCCGCGCCGAAGTCGACGTCGTCGGGGTGTGCGGTCACCACAAGGACGCGGGTGATCTCCATGTTCTCTCCTTCGGAAGGGGGATCCAATCTGGCAACCTTGGAGAGCGGCGGCGCATTCCTTGACGCGTTTGTCGGTGGCGCGCTTTACCCTAGGTCCGTGCCCACCCAAGTCTCTGTTGACCACCCCTTGCTCGACGGCCTCAACCCGCAGCAGCGCGAGGCCGTGATCCATCACGGCAGCCCCCTGCTCATCGTCGCGGGGGCGGGGTCAGGCAAGACTCGGGTGCTCACCCATCGCATCGCCTACCTGCTGGCCGAGCGCCACGTCCACCCGGGCGAGATCCTGGCGATCACCTTCACCAACAAGGCCGCCAAGGAGATGAAGGAGCGCATCGACCGGCTGATCGGCCCGCGCTCCAAGGCCATGTGGGTGATGACCTTCCACAGCGCCTGCATGCGCATCCTGCGCAGGGAGGCCAAGCGGCTCGGCTACCCGTCCAGCTTCTCCATCTACGACCAGGCCGACTCCCAGCGGCTCATGGCGATGGTCTGCCGCGAGATGGACCTCGACCCCAAGCGCTACCCGCCGCGCTCGTTCTCCGCCCAGGTCAGCAACTTCAAGAACGAGCTGATCGACTACGAGAGCGCCATCGACAAGGCGGGCTCACACCTGGAGAAGGTGCTGGCCCAGGCATACAAGGCCTACCAGCTGAAGTTGACCGAGTCCGGCGCGATGGACTTCGACGACATCATCATGAACACCGTGGTGCTGTTCCAGCTTTTCCCCGAGGTGGCCGAGCACTACCGGATGCGCTTCAGGCACGTGCTCGTCGACGAGTACCAGGACACCAACCACGCCCAGTACATCCTGATCAGGGAGCTGGTCGGACGGCCGCAGCTGACCACCGTCGACGGCGATCCCGTGCGGTCGGGGGCCGATCAGTCCGAGCTGTGCGTCGTCGGCGACGCCGACCAGTCGATCTACGCCTTCCGCGGCGCGACGATCCGCAACATCCTGGAGTTCGAGCGCGACTACCCCGACGCGCGCACGATCCTGCTGGAGCAGAACTACCGCTCCACCCAGAACATCCTGGCCGCCGCCAACTCGGTCATCGCGCGCAACGAGTCGCGCAAGCCGAAGAACCTGTGGTCGGACCAGGGCGACGGGCCGAAGATCGTCGGCTACGTGGCCGACAACGAGCACGACGAGGCCATGTTCGTCGCCCAGGAGGTCGACAAGCTCACCGACGAGGAGGGGGTGCGGCCAGGCGACGTGGCGGTCTTCTACCGGACCAACGCGGCCTCCCGTGTGTTCGAGGAGATCTTCATCCGCACCGGCCTGCCGTACAAGGTGGTCGGGGGTGTGCGCTTCTACGAGCGCAAGGAGGTCAAGGACCTGCTGGCCTACCTGCGGGTGCTGGCCAATCCCAACGACGTGGTCTCCCTGCGCCGCATACTCAACGTGCCCAAGCGCGGCATCGGCGACCGCGCGGAGGCGCTGATCGAGGCGCTGTCCTCGCGCGAGCGCATCTCCTTCTGGGACGCGCTGCGCAGGGCCGACGAGGCGTACGGCATGGCGACCAGGTCGCTCAACGCCATCCGCGAGTTCGTCGCCCTGATCGAGGACCTCATCGGCAAGGGCGAGGGGATGCCCCCCTCGGCGCTGGCCGAGGAGATCCTGGTGTCGACCGGCTACCGCGCCGAGCTGGAGGCCTCAGAGGACCCGCAGGACGAGTCGCGCCTGGAGAACCTCAACGAGCTGATCTCGGTCGCCTCCGAGTTCGAGGAGGCCAACCCCGAGGGCACGCTGGTGGAGTTCCTCGAGCAGGTCTCGCTGGTGGCCGACGCCGACCAGATCCCCGAGGGCGACGGCGGCCAGGGTGTGGTGACGCTCATGACCCTCCACACCGCCAAGGGCCTGGAGTTCCCCGTCGTCTTCCTCACCGCGATGGAGGACGGCGTCTTCCCCCACATCCGCTCGCTCGGCGAGCCGAAGGAGCTGGAGGAGGAGCGGCGCCTGGCCTATGTGGGCATCACGCGTGCCGAGCAGCGCCTCTACATCACGCGGGCGGCGGTGCGCAGTTCGTGGGGTTCCCCGTCGTTCAACCCCGCCTCGCGCTTCGTCAACGAGGTGCCCGCCACGCTCATCGAGTGGCGCAGCGACCCGGAGAAGTCGGCGTGGACCGCGGCCACGGCCCGCAGGGAGAGCCCCGCCCCGGCGAAGAAGACCGGAGGAAAGCCGATGCCGTCCCTGGCGCCCGGTGACCGGGTCACCCACGACGCCTTCGGCCTGGGCACCGTGGTGTCCGTCGACGGCATGGCGGAGAAGACCAAGGTGAAGATCGACTTCGGCAGCGGCGGCGAGAAGACGCTCCTGCTCGCCTACGCACCCCTGGAGAAGCTCTAGCCGGGTCGTCGGGCCCCACGCGTTTCTCGGGGGAGCCGAACTCGGACGGACGAACGGCGGCCTGTCATGGGCCGCCGTTCGTGTCGTTCACCTACTTGTTCGCCTCGGCGATCGGGTCAGGGATGGGGACCGCCTCGCCGAGCGCGTCGGAGTCGTAAACCCCGCCGGCCGGCGGCGTGACCTTGATCGAACCCCAGCGGCTGACCCGCGTCTCGGTCTTCACCGAGACGCCGTCGGCGTCGGGCAGCGTCTCCTGGACGCTCACGTTCGACGGGAAGGGCCTGTCAGGGCGGCGCCGGTGGTCAGCGCGAGGCCGGCGATGACACGCCTCACTTGCCCACCTCGGTGAGCGCCTCGGGCATGCCGGGAACGGTGGGGATCCCCTTGTCGAGGTCCTTGGCGTCGACCCACGTCTCGGCGGCCGGCTCGGTGACCTTGACCTTGGAACCCCAGCCGCTGAACCTGCTGTCGGCGGTGAAGTCCAGCTTCTCGCCGCGGCCCGCGGGAAGCGAGATCTTGGTGGTGAACCGGCTCACGAGGCCCTTGCCGTCGAACCAGAGCGCCCAGGTGAGCTTCTGGCTGGCCTTGAAGCCGGCAGGCCTGCTGGGGAGGTGGCCCACCTTGATGGTGCCCTTGGCGACGCCGTTCTTGACGGAGGAGGCGCTGGCGAGCAGGGCCTTGAGCGTGCCAGGGGTGAACAGGTCGACCTCGGGGCCCAGCGGACTGGCGTTCACCCTCGGACCGCGCACCCAGGTCTTGCCCTCGGGCAGCGAGCCGGCCACGAGCCCGCCCGAGAGGTAGCTCCAGCGCTTGATGTCGATCTGGCGCGTGGGAGTGCGCACCAGGTCCTTGAGTGCCTGGCCCTCCTCCTCGTCGTCGAGCGCCGAGGCGACGATCGGGCTGATGCTGAACTTCATGGTCTTGTCGGAGGCGGCGACCCCCGACGTGCCGAACTCGGAGACACCGCTCTCACGGGTGGTGATGATCGGGTCGCCCGAGATCGACATCCGGATGGTGGAGGAGGTCTTGACGCCCTTGCCCGCGACGTACTGGGACTTGAGCGCCTTGACCGGGTCGGCCTTGGGCGCCGCCGCCTGAGCCGGAACGGCGGTGATCAACGCGACGCCTGTCGTCAAGGCGAGGCCGATGATGGTTCGCTTCATACGTGTACGTGTCCTTCTAGAGGGGGGAAAGATCTTTTCACCTGGAGATCACGAGGCTGTCTCGCGAAGTGGGCTTTCCGGGCAGCGTGTCGTCGAGCTCCGACTCGTCGATCACCTGGCCGGCGGGTGGCGCGGTGACGGCGGCTCGCGAGCCCCAGCCGGTGAATCTCAGATCCGCCTTGACGAACTCGTCCCTGCCCAGCCGGGCGGTGCTGGTGAACCGCTGGACCAGCCCCCTGGAGTCCAGGTGGAGCGCCCAACGGAGACGCAGGTGCGGGGCCATGTTCACCAGGTCCTCGAAGTCCCGCCGGAACGACGGCGACACGGCGACGAGCCTCCCGTACGGCGTGCTTCCCTCGATCACGCGCCCGCGGCGGGAGGGCGGGGCGACCAGGGCGGCCGCCGTCAGGATCGACAAGACGAGCATGCGGCGAGCCTGCCAACCGAAGATCACAAAAGGAGGGAGGCGATGCGCACAGATTGTGAAATTTCGGTGCAGGCCAGTACTTCCGGGGCAGGAAGCAGCCCGGCGCACCGGGATGGGGGCGCCGGGCTGACGGGGAAAGTTAGCCGGCGGCCTCGGTGAGGACGCTGGGCAGCTCGGGAACCTCGGTGTCGAGGTCGGCCGCGTCGACGACCTCCTCCTCCGGCGGAGCGGTGATGGTGACCTTGGAGCCCCAGTCGCTGTACCGGGTGTCGGCGGTCATGCTCATGACGCCCAGTAGCCCGAAGTCCAGCTTCGCCACGGTGGTCACCCTGGTCACGAGCTGCTTCGAGTTCAGGGTGATCGCGTAGGCGACCTTGACCTTGCCCATCTTGCCGGGCAGCGAGGAGCCGCCGGAGGCCTTGCTGAGGTCGCTGAGGCTGATCGCGCCCTTGTAGACGCCGCCGTTGGCGTTCTTGGCGCCCTTGAGGACGGTCTTCAGCACCGAGGCGTCGAAGATGTTGATCAGCTGGCTGCTGGACATGGTGGCGTCGGGAGCGCCCTCGACGCGCACCCACTTCTTGCCCTCGGGCAGGTCGCGGGAGTAGAGGCCGCCCTTGGCGTACGTCTGGCCCTTGACGCTGATGTACCTGGTGGGGCTGAACAGGGCGGCGAACTCGTCGTCGGCCTTGACCTTCGGGCCCTTGGTACGGCGGGTCAGGTCGGACGCGACGACGCCCGACTTGCCGAACGCGAGCACGCCGGTCATGCGGCCGACGCCGCCGGAGGGCTTGCCGTCCGTGAGCATGGTGGTGGTCTCGGAGACCTTGACGCCCTTGCCGGCGACGAACTGCTTCTTCAGCGCCTCAACCGGGTTCTTCGGCGCGGCGGAGAACGCGAATGCGGGGGTGGCGACCGCGACCGCGGATACGGTGAGCGCGGTGGCGGCGATCAAACGCCTCATGTGTTTATGTGCCCCTTCGGTCAGATGTGCGGGACATCCTAGATCGCTAAAGGGGACAATCGGGCGATTTACCGCACATTGGTATGGCTCGCAAGCGATATGTATGACCCGATGACCTGGGCAGGTCAAGCTTGGGACTAGGCTTCCTTGGCGGAAACGCCCGGCACACGGGGTGGGCCCGGGCCGTCGAACATCAGTCGAATAGCAAGGACGGACCCTCGTGGACCTGTTCGAACATCAGGCGAAGGAGCTCTTCGCGGACTACGGCATCCCGGTGCCACGCGGCATCGTCGCGCACACCGTGGAGGAGGTGCGTGCGGCTGCCGAGCAGCTGACCGGCCGTGTTGTCGTCAAGGCCCAGGTCAAGACCGGGGGTCGTGGCAAGGCCGGCGGCGTCAAGGTCGCCGATGACGCGGCGGACGCCGTCGCGAAGGCCACCGACATCCTCGGCATGGACATCAAGGGCCACACGGTCCACAAGGTGCTCGTGGAGGAGGCCAGCGCGATCGCGGAGGAGTACTACTTCTCCTTCCTGCTCGACCGTGCGAACCGTACCTTCCTCGCGATCTGCTCCGCCGCCGGCGGCATGGACATCGAAGAGGTCGCCCACAGCGCACCCGACAAGGTCGCCAAGGTGCCGGTCTCCGCGATGACCGGCGTCGACCGCGCCAAGGCGCGCGAGATCGCCGTCGCCGGCGGGCTGCCCGAGCAGTCCCTGGACGGCGCGGCCGAGCTCATCGAGAAGCTGTGGTGCTGCTTCGTCGACGAGGACGCCTCGCTCGTCGAGGTCAACCCGATGATCCTGTCGGCCGACGGCCAGGTGAAGGCCCTCGACGGCAAGGTCACGCTCGACGAGAACGCGACCTTCCGTCAGGCGGACCACGAGAAGTTCGCCGACAAGGCCGCCGAGGACCCGCTCGAGGCCGCGGCCAAGGAGAAGGACCTCAACTACGTCAAGCTCGACGGCAACGTCGGCATCATCGGCAACGGCGCGGGCCTGGTCATGTCGACCCTCGACGTCGTCGCCTACGCGGGCGAGGCCTTCCCTGGCCGGCCCAAGCCCGCCAACTTCCTCGACATCGGCGGCGGCGCCAGCGCCGAGGTCATGGCCGCGGGCCTGGAGATCATCATCTCCGACCCCGCCGTGAAGTCGATCTTCGTGAACGTCTTCGGCGGTATCACCGCCTGCGACGCGGTCGCCAACGGCATCGTCTCGGCGTTCAAGCTGCTGGAGGAGCGCGGCGAGGCCGTGACCCGCCCCCTGGTCGTCCGCCTGGACGGCAACAACGCCCTGCTCGGGCGCCAGATCCTGCACGACGCCGCGCTCAAGGGCGTCGAGCTGGTTGACACGATGGACGACGCGGCCAAGCGCGCCGCCGAGCTCGCTGCGGTAGGTGCGTAATGGCAATCTGGCTGACCGAGAACAGCAAGATCATTGTTCAGGGCATGACCGGCGGTGAGGGCACCAAGCACACCCGCCGCATGCTCGCCTCCGGCGCCCGCGTCGTGGGCGGCGTCAACGCCCGCAAGGCCGGCACCGTGCACGAGGGCCTGCCGGTCTTCGGCACCGTCAAGGAGGCCATGGAGCAGACCGGAGCCGACGTCTCCGTCGTCTTCGTGCCTCCGGCCTTCACCAAGGACGCGGTCATCGAGGCGATCGACGCGGGCATCCCGCTCTGCGTGGTCATCACCGAGGGCGTGCCGGTCCACGACACGACGGCGTTCTGGGCCTACGCGGTCTCCAAGGGCAACAAGACCCGCATCATCGGCCCGAACTGCCCCGGCATCGCCTCGCCCGGCGCGTCGAACGCGGGCATCATCCCGGCCGACATCACCACCGCGGGCCGCATCGGCCTGGTGTCGAAGTCGGGCACGCTGACCTACCAGCTCATGTACGAGCTGCGTGACTTCGGCTTCTCGACCGCCGTCGGCATCGGTGGCGACCCCGTCATCGGCACGACGCACATCGACGCGCTCCAGGCCTTCCAGGAGGACCCGGGCACCGACGCGATCGTGATGATCGGCGAGATCGGCGGCGACGCCGAGGAGCGGGCCGCGGCCTACATCGAGCAGCACGTGACCAAGCCGGTCGTGGCCTACGTGGCGGGCTTCACCGCCCCCGAGGGCAAGACGATGGGTCACGCGGGCGCGATCGTGTCCGGCTCGGCCGGCACCGCGCAGGCGAAGAAGGAGGCGCTGGAGAAGGTCGGCGTCCGCGTCGGCAAGACGCCCTCCGAGACCGCCCGCCTGATGCGCGAGATCATGCAGTCCCGCTAGTCCCGTCTCGGCGGGACTCTCTCCTGAGTCCCTCCGTACGGCAAAGCGTGGTGACGGCCACCGGGGTCACTCGGTGGCCGTCCGCGTGTCCACGCCACTCCAGCGGGACTCCGGTGCCCGCCGCCACGTCGGGATCGTGAGCCCGCATTCGGGGGCCGAACGGCGGCCGGGGGCGGCGTGCCGTACAGGATCAATCGCCACGCCCGGCGCGGCTGTGGGGTTCTTGACCGAAAACTTGAGAACATCGAGCACTGTGACGGCCCTTCTCGACCAACTGCGGACAGCTCCCCGGACGGTACTGAGCAAGATCTCCGGAGAGGACGACGAGACGAGGCGGCCGCTGCCCGTCTCAGGGATGCTCGCGGCGGCGGCCACGTTGGGGGTCGGGCTGGCCGTGCTCATCACCCTCACCTTGGTCGGCTGGATCGCCGCGCCCAGAGGCGCGCTCGGCACGGGCCTGCCGGGCGTGTTCCGCACGGCCGCGCAGATCTGGCTGGCCGCGCACCACGCGGGGTTCGCGTGGCCCGGCGGGCAGCTCGGGCTGCTGCCGCTGGGCCTCATGGTGCTGCCGGCCGGGCTGCTGTACAAGGCGGCCATCTGGATGGCGCGCGACGCCGATCTGAGATTGCGGCTGCCCGCGCGGTTGCCGAAGAACAGTCCGAAGGAGCAGGCGGGAGCCAGGCGCAAGGCCCAGCTCGTATTGGTGGCGCAGGCGGGGGTCTCGCTGGCGGCGCCGTACGCGCTGCTGGCGGGGCTGATCGCGCTGGTGGCCAGGAACGACATCACCCAGCCCTTCATCGGCGAGGCGCTGCTCAGCCACTTCCTGCTGGCGTTCGTCGCGGGCGTGCTGGCCACCGCGCGCACGATCGGTCCCTGGCGGTCGATGCTGCGGCTGCTGCCCGAGCGGCTGCGCGCCGTCACTGTCGGCACGGCGGTCGCCGTCGCCCTGCTGCTGGTCGCGGGCCTGGTGCTGGTGCTGGTGGCGGTCGTGGTGAACTTCGCGCAGGTGCGCGACCTGACCAACGGCCTGGCCCCCGGGTTCGTCGGCGGGCTGCTGCTCGTGCTGGTCCAGGTCCTGTATCTGCTGAACGCCGTCATCTGGGGGCTGGCCTACATCGCGGGGCCCGGTTTCGCGGTCGGCACCGGCACGCTGGTCGCCCCGACGGGCGTGCAGCTCGGCTACGTGCCCACGCTTCCGCTGCTCGGCGCGCTGCCCGACAACGGGACCGTGCCCGGTCTCATGATGGCGGTGATCGCGCTGCCGTTCGCGGCGGGCGCCGTCGCGGGCGTGGTCGTCGCCAGGATCGCGCCCTCGCCGTCGTACGAGGCCGCGCCGCTGTGGGGGTTCGTCACCGGCATCACCACGGGGCTCGCCGCCGGGCTGCTCGCCGCGCTGTCGGGCGGGCCGATCGGCGGCGCCAGGCTGGCCGTCGTCGGGCCCTCGCCCTGGGAGGTCGCGCTGTCGGTCTGCCTGGAGGTCGGCGTCGCCGCCGGCATCTCGGCGGGGCTGGCCAACTGGTGGCTGCTCTACCAGGGCGCGCGGGGCAAGGGCCCGATCGCGCGCAAGCTGAGCACGGCGCGCAAGGCCGGCGCGGTGATCGCGAAGGCGGCGAGCAAGGTCGGCTTCGCCGAGCCCGAGGGCCGCGCTCTGCCAGGACACTGGATGGACGCCACGGAGGCGGACACCCAGGCGATCCCGGTCATCCGGGACGACTGGCAGGACGAGCACGCTTCAGCGGCGGCCGAGGCCGTGTCACAGGCCGAGCCGCCCAGGCCCGAGCCGCCGAGGCCGCCCCGCCGCGACATCGTCGACGAGTCGGACGACCGCGGCGGCCACGTCATCTACCTCGACCCCTACGCCTGGGACCGCGACTAGGGACCGCGACCCGAGCGCGCGACCCGAGCTCCGGTTCGCGTCCCGGGGCTCGCGGCGGGCTACTGCACCGAGCCCAGGAAGTCGATCACGCCGGGCGGGAGCTTGGCCGCCGCCGCGTCCCTGAACTGGGTGAAGCACGCGCTCTGCGCCGCCACCGTGCCCGCGCCCTTGCGGCACTCCTGGTAGGCGGAGTACTCGTTCATCAGGTACAGCTGCATCGCCGTAGCGGCCGCCGAGAGCAGCAACGACACCGTGGCGACCACGATGCCGCCCACCGCCACTCCCTGGGATTTGCCGGCGCCACGCAGCAGCGGCAGCGCCCTGAACCCCGCGAACAGGGCGAAGACCGCCATGACCAGGCCGGCGAGCGGGAGCATGAACGTCATGGCCAGCGCCGCGATGGACAGCCATATCGCCCTGCGGCCCGCGGAGTCCGCGACCTGGGGGCCGCCCGGTGCCTGCACCGGTGTCGTCACCTGACCTCCTCAACGTTGCCGGACGAGGAACAGATACCCTGGCAGCCCCACCCAAGCATGTGAATGGAGTGCGCCTGTGTCGCAGGCAGGTCGGCTTGTGGTTCTCGTCTCCGGCTCTGGAACCAACCTACAGGCCCTTCTGGATGCCTCAGCAGCCCCGTCGTACGGTGCGACGGTGGTGGCGGTCGGCGCCGACCGCGACGGCATCGAGGGGCTGGCCAGGGCCGAGCGCGCGGGCGTGCCTACGTTCGTGGAGAAGCTCTCCTCGTACGGCTCCCGCGCCGAGTGGGACACCGCCATGGCCGCCCGCATCTCCGCTCACAAGCCCGACCTGGTGATCTCGGCGGGATTCATGAAGATCCTCGGCGAGCCGACACTGGGCGCGTTCCCCGTGCTGAACACCCATCCAGCGCTGCTGCCGTCCTTCCCCGGAGCCCACGGTGTGCGCGACGCGCTCGCCCACGGGGTCAAGGTCACCGGCTGCACGGTGATGCTGGCCGACGCGGGGGTCGACACCGGGCCCATCGTCGCCCAGGAGGCGGTGCGCGTCTTCGACGGAGACGACGAGCACCTGCTCCACGAGCGCATCAAGACCGTCGAACGAGGGCTGCTCGTCGACATCGTCGGCCGGATGGCCCGCGAGGGCTGGACCGTCGCAGGCCGTACCGTCCGCCTCGGATCAGGAGGAGAACAGAAGTGACCGAGCGCAGCGACAGCGCTGTCCAGCCCGACAGCCGCATCGCCATCAGGCGCGCGTTGATCGCGGTGTACGACAAGTCCGGGCTGGAGGAACTGGCCCGCGCGCTCGACGCCGCGGGGGTGGAGATCGTCTCGACCGGCGGCACGGCGGCCGCGATCGCGTCCTTCGGCGTGGCCGTCACCAAGGTCGAGCAGCTCACCGGCTTCCCCGAGTGCCTGGACGGCAGGGTCAAGACCCTTCACCCGCGCGTCCACGCGGGCCTGCTGGCCGACCTGACCAAGGAGCACCACGTCGCCCAGCTCGCGGAGCTGGAGATCGACCCGTTCCAGCTGGTCGTGGTCAACCTCTACCCGTTCCAGCAGACCGTGGCCTCGGGCGCGTCCGACGCCGAGTGCGTCGAGCAGATCGACATCGGCGGGCCCGCCATGATCCGCGGCGCCGCCAAGAACCACGCCACCTGCGCGGTCGTCGTCGACACCGGCTCCTACGACGAGATCTACCAGGCGCTCGACCAGGGCGGCTTCACCCTCGACGAGCGCAGGCGCCTGGCGGGGGGCGCCTACGCCCACACGGCCGCCTACGACGTCGCCGTGGCCGACTGGTTCGCCTCGGCCTACACCGGCGACCAGCGGTTCACCGGCACGGCGGGGCAGCTCAAGAGCGTCCTGCGCTACGGCGAGAACCCGCACCAGCGGGCCTCCCTGTACGTCTCGGAGGAGGGTGGCCTCGCCAACGCCGAGCAGCTGCACGGCAAGGAGATGTCCTACAACAACTACCTCGACGCCGACGCCGCGTGGCGGGCCGCGTGGGACTTCGACGCGCCGTGCGTCGCGATCATCAAGCACCAGAACCCGTGCGGCATCGCCGTCGGTGGCGACGTCGCCGACGCGCATCGCAAGGCCCACGCGTGCGACCCCGTGTCGGCCTATGGCGGGGTCATCGCGGTCAACGGAGAGGTGAGCGCCGAGCTGGCCAGGCAGATCGCGGAGGTGTTCACCGAGGTGGTGGTCGCGCCCGCCTTCGCTCCCGAGGCGCTCGCCGTCCTCACCGAGAAGAAGAACCTGCGCCTGCTGCGCTGCGAGCAGCGGCCTGCCAACGCCACCGAGTTCCGCAGGATCGACGGCGGGCTGCTCGTGCAGACCGCCGACAGGATCGACGCCCCGGGTGACGCGCCCGAGCGCTGGGAGCTCAAGGCGGGGCCCGCGGCCTCGCCCGAGCTGCTGCGGGAGCTCGACTTCGCCTGGCGCACCTCCAGGTCGGTGAAGTCCAACGCGATCGTGCTGGCCTCGGAGGGGGCGACGGTCGGCGTCGGCATGGGGCAGGTCAACCGGGTCGACTCCTGCCGTCTCGCGGTCACCCGCGCGGCCGACAGGGCGGCGAGGTCGGTGGCCGCCTCCGACGCGTTCTTCCCGTTCGCCGACGGGCCCGAGGTGCTCATCGCGGCGGGCGTGAAGGCGATCGTGGAGCCCGGCGGGTCGATCAGGGACGACGAGGTCATCGCGGCGTGCGAGAAGGCGGGCGTGACGCTGTACTTCACAGGGACGCGCCACTTCTTCCACTGAGCACCGGTACGGCTACCGCTCCCGCGACGGGAGCGGTAGCCGACACGGGGGATAGGACAGTGGCGGTAGGGACAGGTGTAAACCGCGACGACCATGCTCGGGCGCCGGTTATGGTGAGTCCTCTGTCTGGTTCTTACCCCGGAGTCCACTTATGCCGATGCTCGAAACGATCCTGCAGGTTTTCGTGACGGTGAACGGGTTCTCCACGAGTCCGATCGTCCTCCTGGTGCTCGCTTTCGTCGGCGCCTACCTCGGGGCGAAGCTCGTGGAGGTCATCCCCTACACCCGGCGGATCATCGAGCGTCGTGAGGCTCAGGCGGCGGAGCGGCAGTAGGCCGTCCCGTCGTCCACGCCAGCTTGGCGGCCCCGGCCAGCGCGGCCTGGACGCCCAGCTTGGAACGGCGGATCTCGACGCGCCTGACGAAGTCGAGGCCGGCCAGCTCGTCCATGGCGCGGTTCAGCGGGTCGAACAGGATCGGGCCCGCGTTGGCGACGCCGCCGCCGATGACCACGTGCGTCACCTCGACCGCTGCCGCCGTCGAGACGATCATCGCGGCCAGCGCGCGGGCGCCCCGCTCGAACGCCGCGACGGCCACGGGGTGACCCGCCGCGGCATCCCTGGCCAACATCGCCCCATCGGGCGTGACCTCGGGGGTCCAGCCGTTCTCGGTCGCCCAGCGGACCAGGTTGGGCCCACTGGCGTACCGCTCGACGCATCCCCGGCTCCCGCACGCGCACGGGTCGCCGTAGGGGTCGACCGTCATGTGCCCGACATGTCCGGCGTTGCCGGTGGGGCCGAGCAGCGGCGCGCCGTCGATGACCAGCCCGCCGCCGATGCCCGTCGAGACCACGATGCCCAGCATCGACCGGCTCTCGGCGCCGGTGCCGAGCCAGTGCTCGCCCAGCGCGAAACACTGCGCGTCCCCCGCCAGCACGGTCGGCAGCCCGGTGAGCTCCCGCACCCGCTCCCTCACAGGGAAGTCGCGCCAGGTGGTGATGTTGACCGGGCTCACCGTGCCCGCGGCCAGGTTGAGCGGGCCCGCGCAGCCGATCCCGACCGCGACGGGCACCGGACCCTCGGCCACCACCTCGGCGATGAGCAGGGCGAGCCCGTCGAAGACGTCCTCGCGGGGCGTGGGGCGGGTGGCCGAGCGCAGGACGGTTCCCGAGCGGTCGACGAGGGCCGCCGCGAGCTTGGTGCCACCGATGTCGATGGCGAGTACGTAGGCCATCAGTGTTTGTGGTGGTTGTCGGGCTGGCGTGGGTCGCCAGGATGTTCGAGGCCGGGGACGAGCTCCACCCGCGCCGCCCGCTGCACGTCCAGCCATCTGGCGAACGCCCGCCGCCCGGCAGCCGCCACGAGCGCGGCGTCGGACGGGTCCCGCGCCGGGGCGGGCGCGGGCCGGGCGACGGCCACGTGCCAGCCGAGCGGGTCGCGGACCGGCCCGGCAGGCGTCCCGTAGGGAACGCTCCGCAACGCGCCCGCGATCGCGGAAGGCAGCGAGTCGAGGGAGATCGCGCCCAGATGCTCCAGGTCGTCGGCGGTGGCGGAGGCGGCGGCCCGCTCGTCGGCGAAGAGCGCGTGCCGTACCAGGTGGAGGGGTGGGGACGGCTCCGGCGACGTTGGCGACCACGCGGACGGGACCCGCGCCGACGCGGCCACGGAACGGTGGACGGCGCGGACCCACGGGCTGCCGTTGTATGCGGAGGCGTTGATGGAGCCCAGCTCGACGGCGGCGAGGCGGTCGAGCGCCGGGCCTTCGACCGGCGCGAGACCCCTGGCCAGCGCCTCGTGCTCGCACAACACCTCGGTCAGGACGACCTGCGTCACCCAGCGGGCCATCTGCCTGTCCTCGGAGCTGTCGGGGGTCGGCAGGGCCGCGCTGAGCGGGCCTTCCCGAAGGTCGCGCAGGCGGGCGTCCAGGAGGTCACGCGGTACGGCGTGCCCGTCGACCGTGCCGATCGCGGAGCCGTGGACCTGAGCGGGGTGCGGGTGGGTGTGGGTCATCGCGCGACCTCCACGCGGACGGCGGGCGTGTACTGGCATCTGCCGTACCACATGATCTTGGCCAGGGCCCACGAGCGGACCTCGGGCGCGTCGGGCGGGACCGTGACGGGGAAGGAGACGTCCGCCTCCGCGCCAGGAGCCACCTCGAAGCCCTGGACGACCGACGGGAGCAGCTCCCACGTGCCCCACGGCGAGGCGAGCTGGGCCTCGCCGCGGAT
The DNA here is from genome assembly GCF_040648355.1 of Nonomuraea sp. NPDC049152. NCBI lineage: Bacteria > Bacillati > Actinomycetota > Actinomycetes > Streptosporangiales > Streptosporangiaceae > Nonomuraea > Nonomuraea sp. NPDC049152. The sequence continues at coordinate 64,859 of NZ_JBEZDO010000017.1, forward strand.
GGGCCCCGCGGTGGTGTTGGCCAGCCGTACGGTCAGGACGGTCCGGTCGCCGGGACGCAGGGAGAGTTCCTCGGTGACGGCGGTGATCGACAGCCCTGTCGGCCTGCCCTCGCCTGCCGTGGTGCCCTGCGCGGCGGCCCCGTCCTCGGGCACGGACTCGATGGGCGCGGGCAGCTCGGGGGCCTCGCCGAGGGCGACGGTGACGGCGTCCTCGACCACCTGGTCGCCGACCTGGGTGCGGGCGGTCACGAAGTGGAGGCCGTCGCCCCGGCCCGGGGTGACGGTGAACGGGAAGCGGGCGTGGCCGCCGGGTTCGAGGCGGAAGACCCGCTGGGACGGCTCGGCGGTCCAGCCTTCGGGCAGCTCCAGCGTCACGACGCCTTCGTGGGGCGCGTCCACGAGGTGGGAGGAGACGACGACGTCCATCTCGAACGGGCCCGCAGGGGTGACCAGACCGGGGGAGGCGGCCAGGCTCACGGGAAGGTACCCGAGCGGAGCGGGACCCTTGTTGTGGAGCCAGTAGCGGCTGTAGACCGGCTGGGCGACCTCGGCGGTCGCGCCGAGGACGGCCCCCGGCCCGTCGAGCGGCGCGGAGGCGACGAAGGTCGCGACCTCGGCGCCCGACAGGCCGAGCGTGCCCGGCGCGCCGGGGCCTTCGAGCAGGTCGGAGCGGACCAGCCCGTCCAGGTCCAGCACGGGCGAGTGCAGCGAGGCGGTCGCGCCCAGGCCCGTCGACTCGGCGAGCCTGATCGTCACGCCGTCCTGTCCCGCGGAGAGGCCGTGCGCGAGCGGGTTGCCCGTGGCCTTGACCGCGCTGAACAGCACCTCGCGCGGCGGGTCCACGCGCAGCAGCGAGTGCAGCGGGGGCAGGTCGCCGTCCTGGGCGGAGAGCACGCGGGGCAGCAGCGGCGTGCTGAACTCCTGTCCCACGGCGGGCAGGCCGAGCGCGCGCCAGTCGCCGTCGCCCGCCGCCAGCGCGTAGGAGAACTCGTGCGTCCAGTGCTGCAGCTGGAACCCCGACCCGTCAGGCGTCGTACGGCGGGGCGGATCCAGCCACACGCCGGAGGGCCAGCCCGTGCACGAGCGCATCAGCGACAGGTGCAGCGCCCCAGAAGGATCGACGGCGAAGCCCGGCAGACCGTAGGTGAGCAGCGCGACCGTCCTGTCCTCCAGCTCCTCGCCCCCCACGGGGCACGAGGCGTGGATGACCGCCCCGTCCAGCAGCGTGTCGGCGGGGTCGGCCACGATCAGCGCGGGCAGGGCGCGCACGTCGCGCAGGTCGGCGCTCGGCTGCCACACCTCGGCCAGCGGCTTCTCCGCCGGCACCCACACCCGGGCGGCGCCCGCGTCGAGCGCGTCGAGGAAGGCGGGGTCGCTGCGCGACAGCAGCTCGGCGGCCAGCGGGTTGGTGTCGGGGCCGCCGAGGATGATGCGGACGTCGGGAAGGTTGGAGTCGACGTCGAGCCAGCCGTACCTGGAGCCCGAGGCGGAGGAGGTGGTGGCGGTCACGCCCACCCTGGCCAGCGCCACCACCAGATCGCGGGCGGCGGCCGCCTCCGCGTGGGAGCGGACGACGATCTCGGCCACGCCGATCGCGCGGGCGCCCGCCTCGCCCAGGTCCACGCGGGCGGTGGACGACAGGCCGAACCAGGTGTTGGCGGGATTGTCCAGCGTCCACGGATGCTCGGCGCTGTCGACGTCGGGCAGGGCGAACCCGCGTCCGACGACCGCGCCCGCGACGTCGGAGACGGGCAGCGCGCCCCGCACCTGGGCGGGGAAACGGACCCTGAGCAGCCGGTCGGCGCCGGAGTGGTCGAGGACGCGGGTGGTGAACTCGACCCGCTCCTCTCCGAGCGTGACCACCTGCTCGTAGGACAGGTCGCCGACCTCGCCCGTGACGATCAGGCGGGAGCCGAGCGGGCTGGTCTCGGCTCTCACGGCGGCGGTGGTCGCGCCCGCGCCTGCGATCGCCCCTGTGGGCATGAGGTGCCACGGGCCCTCGCCCATGTCGGGGTGCTGCGGGTACTCGTCGTAGAGGCGCAGCTCGTTGCCGAGGCCGGTCAGCAGCTCGCGACCGTCTCGGACGAGGGAGGTCAGGCCGCCGCCCTGCGCGGGGTCGGCGGTGACGCGCCAGCGCTCGCTCTCGATGGTGTGGCCCTCGACCGGCTGCCAGGCCTCGGCGTCGCCCTCGATCACCCGGTAGGCCCGCCAGCCGAGCGCGGGCACGTCCTTCGCGAGGAAGATGTGCGTGCCGTCCTCGACGACCGAGGGCGCCTCCACCCGCAGCCCTGGCTCCAGCCGTACCCTGACCAGGCCGTCGCGGGCGAAGGAGAGCGTGTTGGTGACGACGACCGAGCGGCCGTCCACGGCGACCTGCCCGAGCAGCGCGTCGAGCGAGCGGTCGCGGGCGTCGGCGGCCAGGTCGTAGGCCTCACGCCAGCCGGTGAGCAGGTCGATGTAGACCTGGTCGGACTCCGACCCGGTGATCGCGTCGTGGTGCGCGCCGTAGGCGAGCTGCCGCCACACCTTGTCCAGCGCCGCGTGCGGGTAGCGGCCGAGGCCCAGCAGCGACGCGAACGCGGCGAGCCGCTCGGCGTCGAGCGCGGCCACCTCGGCGGCGCGCTGGGCCTGCTTGGTGTCGATGTAGGAGACGTCCTTGCCGGTGTAGACGGGGTTCATGTCGCGCGTCTGCGGACTGAACACGCTCGTCTCGGCCTTCACCGCCTCGAAGAAGTCGTGCGGCACCGCGCAGACGAACTTCGGCCACACATAGCGGGCGGCCCACTCCCGGTGGATCTCGGTCACCCACTTGTTCGGCGGCGTGTAGTCGGTGCCGACGGGCAGCAGCACGTTCCTGGTGGCGGCCACCGGCTTCAGGCTCGCGAACAGCTCGTAGACTGCCGTCATCGCCTCCTCCAGCGTCGCCGAGGAGTCCATCCACCAGCCCGCCGAGTAGTGCGCCGGCATGTAGTGGGTCACCACACCCAGGCCCGACGGTGAGATCCACTCGAACTCGCTCGGGAACTGCATCAGCGTGGCGTCGTTCTTGGCCTGCTTGAAGTTCTTGCTGATCGGGCCCCACTGGTGGAAGGGGCCGCGCGCCCACGCGCTGCCCGTCAGGCCGGCGGCGGCCAGGTACCCGGGGAACTGCGGGTCGTGGCCGAACGCGTCGAGCTGCCACGCCGTGCGGGGCTGACCGCCGAGGATGTCGCGCTGGTAGCCGATGCCGTACACGATGTTGCGAATCGTGGTCTCGGCGCCCGTCAGGTTGGTGTTGGGCTCGTTGTAGGTGCCGCCCATCAGCTCGACCCTGCCCTCGGCCATGAGGCGGCGCAGGTCGGCCCTGCGCTCGGGGTGGGTGTCGAAGAACGGCTTCAGATAGTCGATCTCGGCGAGGACGAACTTGTAGTCGGGGTCCCGCGCGGCCAGCGCGAGATGCGCCTCCACCAGCGCGAACGCGTTGCGCTCCCACAGCGGCCTGGTCGTCGCGTCGCCCGACAGCAGCTCCCACGGGCTGGTGTAGGCCGCCTGCGTGTTCCACCAGACGGGGTCGTAGTGGAAGTGCGACACCATGTGCATCGTCCAGCCGGGCTCCTCGACGGTCACCTCGGCGGCGATCTCACTGTCAGCGGCGGTCACGTGGCAGGCGAGCGTGCTTCCGGCCGGGGCGGTCACCTCCAGCGGGACCTCTACGACGACGGTCCCTTCACCGGCGGGCACGACCGCACGCCCGGCGATCCCCTCACCGCGCACCTCGAGGTCGGCGTCGCGCTCGCCCTGCTCGGCGGTGACCCTGAGGACCTGGTACGGCTGCGCGTCCGTCCCCACGAAAAGGTCGGTCGACTCGGCTGACAACAGGCGAACGGGCACAGGGTCTCCCTTGGCGTCCTAGGGGGCTGTCGCCGTCACCCTAGGTCTTATCAAGATCAATGGCAACGTTGTCATAACCGTAGCCACCCGCTCACGAAACCCCTCGGAACTCATGGAACGTCTCGGGCGCCGGAGGGTCCGAGCCCCATGAACCATGGACTCCAGGAACTGGGCGATATTGACGAGATCCGTAGAAAGGGATACGTTCCGGTAGATTTCGCGGCGACTCAGGGGAAATCCGGTGAGATGCCGGTGCGGACGCGCCACTGTATCCGGGAATAAACCCTCGGGAGCCAGGTCACCTGACCGCCGCGACCTCAACCAGCGGGACGCGTCATCCCTGAGGAGGCTTCACATGAGTGGTCTGTCCACGTCCGTAACCGCCATTCCGCTTCACCGTCTCACGCGCTGGCTGCTGGCGGTGCCCGTTCTGATGCTGCTCGCGTACCTCGTCTTGATGGACAACGGCGCGATCTCGCAGACCGGCACGTTCCTGCACGAGCTCATGCACGACGGGCGTCATCTGCTCGGCGTGCCCTGCCACTAGGGCACGGCCGTGATCAAATCCCTGGTGGTCAGGGGCCTGCTCGTGGGGCTCCTGGCCGGACTCGTCGCGGGCGCGTTCGCCTTCTTCGTGGGTGAGCCGCGCGTCGACGCCGCGATCGCCCTCGAGGAGGCGGCCTCCGCCGCCGCTCCCGCCGAAAGCGCACCGCACAGTCACGACGACGGCGCGGGAGCCTCCCATGATCACGGAGAAGAGGCCGTGGTCAGCAGACCGGTGCAGAAGGCCGGACTCTTCCTCGCCACCGGCCTGTACGGCGTGGCCGTGGGCGGCATCTTCGCCCTCGTCTTCGCCGGACTCCGCGGCAGGGTGGGCCCCAGGTCGGAGCCCGCGTTGGCCGTCGCCGCCGCGGCGGTCGCGTTCGGCGCCATCATCCTGGTTCCCTTCCTCAAATATCCCGCCAACCCACCCGCCGTGGGCGACCCTGAAACGATCAACTCCAGGACGCTCCTCTACGTCGTGATGGTCCTCGTCGGCCTCGCCTCCGTCGCGATCGCCGTCGCCGCGAGCCGCAGGGTCACCGTGCCGGGCGTATGGGCGAAGGGCCTGGTAGGCGGGGCGACCTTCCTGGTTCCCGTGATCGCCGCATGGGCGCTCCTCCCACGCGTGGACGAGGTGCCCGTCGGCTTCCCCGCCGCGTTGCTGTGGGACTTCAGAGTGGCGTCCCTCGGCACCCAGCTGGTGTTCTGGGCGGCGTTCGGGGTGTTCTTCGCGGTGGCGGGCGAACGCGCGAAGGTGCGGGTCAGCTGACCAGAGCGCTGTTCGTACGGCATGCCTTGACCGTCGGCATGCGCGGCGCGCGCTTCCCCACGGGGGAGGAACGCGCCGATCCGTCGAGCCTTGAGCAGGCCCACCGCCTGGCACGGACGTTCGCCGAGGGAACGGCGTTCGTCGCGCCGGGTCGTGCCGCCAGGGAGACCGCGGTGGCGCTCGGGTGCGAGCCGGTGGTCGTGCTCGAGCTGGCCGAGCCGGACCACGGGAGGTGGCGCGGCCTGCCGTACGAGGAGGTCGCCCAGGCCGACCCCGAGTCCTTCGCGCGCTGGCTCACCGACCCCGGCGCGGCGCCCCACGGCGGGGAGTCCCACCACCAGGCGGCGGCTCGGGTCGTCAGCTGGCTGGAAACCCTCCGCGAGGACGCCCGGCGGGGGGAGGGCGTGGTGGTCGTGTGCGACGTGGGCGCGGTGCGGGCGGTGGTGGGGCACGCGCTCGGGATCGGGCCTCTCGTCGCCGCGCGTTTCGATCTCGCCCCCCTCTCCCTCACGCAGTTGTCCGCCGCCCGGGAGGGCTGGCGGATCGGGTACGTCAACCGGAAGGCCACACCTTGACCGCCACCTATCCTTTCAGCGCCGTCGTCGGCCTGGACGATCTCAAGCTGGCGCTGGTGCTCAACGCCGTCTCTCCTCGTGTGGGCGGCGTGCTCGTCAGGGGAGAGAAGGGCACGGCGAAGTCCACGATCGTCAGAGCGCTCGCCGCGCAGTTGCCTCCGGTTGAGGTGCTGGCGGCCTGCAGGTTCGCCTGCGACCCTTCCGCGCCCGACCCGGCGTGTCCCGACGGGCCGCACGAGCCGGGCGAACGGGTGGTGACCAGGGCGGCGGCGTTGGTGGAGCTGCCGGTGGGCGCGTCGGAGGACCGTCTGGTGGGCTCTCTCGATCTGGAGCGGGCGCTGACGGAGGGGGTCAAGGCGTTCGAGCCCGGTCTGCTGGCCGCCGCGCACAGGGGCGTGCTCTACGTGGACGAGGTCAACCTGCTGCACGACCACCTGGTGGACCTGCTGCTCGACGCGGCCGCGCTCGGCACCTGCTACGTCGAGCGGGAGGCCGTCTCCGTCCGGCACGCGGCCAGGTTCCTGCTGGTCGGGACCATGAACCCGGAGGAGGGCGAGCTGCGGCCCCAGCTCCTGGACCGGTTCGGGCTGACGGTGGAGGTGCGGGCGTCGCGCGAGCCGTCGGAGAGGGCCGAGGTGGTACGGCGGCGCATGGCGCACGACGCCGACCCGGAGGGGTTCGCGGCACGGTGGACGGCCCAGGAGGCGGAGCTGGCGGCGGGGATCGCGGCGGCCAGAGATCGTCTCGGGGCGGTGGAGCTGCCGGACGCGCGCCTGCGGCAGATCGCGGAGGTGTGCGCGGCGTTCGAGGTGGACGGCCTGCGCGCCGACCTGGTCACGGCGAACGCCGCCGTGGCGCACGCCGCGTGGCGGGGTGCGGGGGTGGTGACGACGGAGGACGTGCGGGTGGCGGCCAGGCTGTCGTTGCCGCACCGGCGGCGGCGCGACCCGTTCGACGCGCCGGGGCTGGACGAGCGGCTGCTGGAGGAGCTGCTGGACAGGACCTCGGAGGACGAGCACCCCGACGACGACACCGACCCCGACACCCCGCCCCCTGCCGGGGACGACCCCAAGGGCGGCCCCGACGGCGATGAGGGACCGGGCTCCGACGGCGAGGACAGGCGGGATGATGACGCGACGGCCTCCGGCGACACCCGGACGGAGGACCGCGCCCCAGCGGGCGAGTCCCGCCGAGACGGCGACCGCGCGCTCCCGCAGGACGCGCGCGGGCCGCACGACAGCCGGGCGCCTGGACAAGACGAGCCCACGGACCAGGAAGGTCAGGTCCAGGTGGCGGGGGTGGCGGCGCCGTACCGGGTGCCGTGGCTGAAGGTGCGGGGACTCGGCAACGGCGCGTCCGGCAGGCGGTCGCGTGCCCGCACCCCGCAGGGCCGCACCACGGGCTCCCGCGCCCCCGAAGGCCCCCTTCGCTCGGTCCACCTCACCGCCACGCTCGTCGCCGCCGCGCCGTACCAGAGGGAACGCGGACGCACCGCCCCCGGCCTGCTCATCCGCGAGGAAGACCTGCGCGAGACGGTGAAGGAGGGCAGGGAGGGCAACCTCGTGCTGTTCGTCGTCGACGCCAGCGGATCCATGGCCGCCCGCAAGCGGATGACCGCCGTCAAGACCGCCGTCCTGAGCCTGCTGCTCGACGCCTACCAGCGGCGCGACAAGGTCGGCATGGTCACGTTCAGGGGCAGCGCCGCCGAGGTGGCGCTGCCGCCGACCTCGTCGGTGGAGGCGGGCGCCGCGCGGCTGCGCGCGCTGCCGACCGGCGGACGCACCCCGCTGGCGGCGGGGCTGGCCCGCGCCGCCGAGGTGCTGCGCGTGGAGCGCATGCGCGACCCCGACCGCAGGCCGCTGCTGGTGGTGGTGACCGACGGCCGCGCCACCTCAGGCGGCGACGTGGAACGCGCGGCGGCCCTGCTCACCGGTACGGCGAGCGTCGTCGTCGACTGCGAGTCCGGCCCGGTACGCCTCGGCCTGGCCGGACGCCTGGCGACCAGGCTGCGCGCCCGGCTCATCCCGCTCGACGGGATGGACGACCTCATCCGCGACTACAGAAGGGCGAGCTGACATGCCGCAGGGCAAGCCCGAGGTCGTCCCCGACGACGGCCTCACCACCCGGCAGCGCAGGAACAGGCCGCTGCTGATCGTGCACACGGGTCCGGGCAAGGGCAAGTCGACGGCCGCGTTCGGGATGGCGTTGCGGGCGTGGAACCAGGGCTGGCCGATCGGCGTGTTCCAGTTCGTGAAGTCGGCCAAGTGGCGCATCGGCGAGGAGCGGGCCCTGCGCGTTCTCGGCGATTCGGGCGAGGGCGGCCCTGTGACCTGGCACAAGATGGGCGAGGGCTGGTCGTGGATTCAGCGTCCAGGCACGGAGGAGGACCACGCGGCAGACGCCCGCGAGGGCTGGGAGCAGATCAGGCGCGACCTGGCGGCGGAGGCCTACCGGTTCTACGTGCTCGACGAGTTCACCTACCCGCTCAAGTGGGGCTGGCTCGACCTGGACGACGTGGTGGAGACGCTCGCCGGCCGTACGGGGAGCCAGCATGTGGTGATCACCGGCAGGGACGCGCCGGAGAAGCTGCTCGCGGCGGCCGACCTGGTGACGGAGATGGGCAAGGTGAAGCACCCCATGGACGCGGGGCAGAAGGGGCAGAAGGGCATCGAGTGGTAGTTCCGCGCCTGGTGATCGCCGCGCCCGCGTCGGGCAGCGGCAAGACGACCGTGGCGACGGGGCTGATGGCGGCGCTGCGGGCGCGTGGGCTGCGGGTCTCGCCGCACAAGGTCGGGCCCGACTACATCGACCCCGGCTACCACGCGCTGGCGACGGGTCTGCCCGGACGCAACCTGGACCCGTGGCTGACCGGCGAGGAGCTGGTGGCGCCGCTGTTCCTGCACGGGGCGGCGGGCGCGGACGTCGCGGTGGTCGAGGGCGTGATGGGGCTGTTCGACGGCAGGGGGGACACGGACTTCGCCTCGACCGCGCACGTCGCCAGGCTGCTGGACGCGCCCGTCGTGCTGGTCGTGGACGCGGCGCGGCAGAGCAGGTCGGTCGCGGCCGTCGCGCACGGGTTCGCCACGTTCGACCCGCGGGTGCGGGTGGGCGGGGTCGTCCTCAACAGGGTGGGCTCCGACCGGCACGAGCAGCTGTGCAGGTCGGCGCTGGCGGCGGCGGGAATGCCGGTGCTGGGCGCGATCAGACGGGACGACGCGGTGTCGACGCCCTCGCGCCACCTGGGGTTGATCCCCGCCGCCGAGCGGGGGCGCGAAGCGGTGGCCGCCGTGGACCGGCTGGGTGAGCTGGTGGCCAGGTCGTGCGACCTGGAGGCGCTGGTACGGCTGGCACGGACCGCTCCCGCGCTGGACGAACGGCCGTGGAACCCGGCCGAGGCCCTCCTCCTGCGGGCTTCGGAGACCGGCAAGGGCGGGACCTCTGTGGTCGCGGTGGCGGGGGGAGCGGCGTTCACGTTCGGCTACGCCGAGCACGCCGAGCTGCTCAGGGCGGCGGGCGCCGAGGTGGCGACGTTCGACCCGCTGCGCGACGAGGCGCTCCCAGAGGGCACGGCGGCCGTCGTGATCGGCGGCGGCTTTCCCGAGATGTACGCGGCCGACCTCGCCGCCAACGAGCCGCTCAAGCGGGAGATCGCCGCCTTCCGCGGCCCGATCGCCGCGGAGTGCGCGGGCCTGCTGTACCTGTGCGAGAGCCTCGACAATCACCCCATGTGCGGAAAAATCATGGCGAAGGCGGAAATGACGCCCAGGCTGACCCTCGGCTACCGCGACGCCACGGCCACCCGCGACTCCCTGCTCACCCGCGCGGGCGAGCGCTACCGGGGCCACGAGTTCCACCGGACGGCCGTGACCAGTGCGGACGAGCCCCTCTTCCGATGGGAGGGCGGGGGAGACGGCCACGGAGACCCGCTGGTGACCGCCTCCTACCTGCACCTCCACTGGGCAGGCAGCCCGCTGTCGGCTCAGCGGCTGGTGTCGTCCTCCAGGTCGCCCTCCGCCTTGAGATAGGCCTCCTGGAGCTCGCGCAGCACGTCGGGGTCGGGGTGCTCCCACATTCCCCGCTCGGCCGCCTCCAGCAGCCGCTCGGCGATGCCGTGCAGCGCCCACGGGTTCGACTTCTCCATGAACTCCCTGTTCACGGGGTCGAGCACGTACGTCTGCGTGAGCTTGTCGTACATCCAGTCCGCGATCACACCTGTCGTGGCGTCGTAGCCGAACAGGTAGTCGACGGTCGCGGCCAGCTCGAACGCGCCCTTGTAGCCGTGCCGCCGCATCGCGGCCAGCCAGTTCGGGTTCACCACGCGCGCCCTGAAGATCCGCGACGTCTCCTCCGACAGCGTACGCGTGCGCACGGCGTCGGGGCGGGTGCTGTCGCCCACGTAGGCGGCGGGCGCGCGTCCCGTCAGCGCCCGTACGGTGGCCACCATCCCCCCGTGGTACTGGAAGTAGTCGTCGGAGTCGGCGATGTCGTGCTCGCGGGTGTCGATGTTCTTGGCCGCCACCGCGATCCGCCGGTAGGCGCTCTCCATGTCCTGACGGGCGGGCACGCCGTCCAGGTCGCGGCCGTAGGCGAAACCGCCCCACACCGCGTAGACCTCGGCCAGGTCGGCGTCGTCCCGCCAGTTGCGGCTGTCGAGCAGGGGGAGCAGGCCCGCGCCGTACGCGCCAGGACGGGAGCCGAAGACGCGCATCGTGGCCCGGCGCTCGTCGCCGTGCGTCCCGAGGTCGGCGGCGACGTGGGCGCGGACGTAGTTGTCCTCGTCGGGCTCGTCCAGGGCGGCGATCATGCGCACGGCGTCGTCCAGCATGGCCACGACGTGCGGGAAGGCGTCGCGGAAGAAGCCGCTGATGCGGATCGTGACGTCGATGCGCGGCCTGGCGAGCTCGCCGAGCGGGATCGGTTCCAGGCGGGTGACCCTCCTGGACGCGTCGTCCCACACCGGCCTGGCCCCCAGCAGCGCGAGGACCTCGGCGACGTCGTCGCCCGCCGTACGCATGGCGCTGGTCCCCCACACCGACAGGCCGACCGAGCGAGGCCACTCGCCGGTGTCGGCGCGGTAGCGGGCCAGAAGCGACTCGGCCATCGCCTGGCCGGTCTCCCACGCCAGCTTGCTGGGCACGGCACGCGGGTCGACTGAGTAGAAGTTCCTGCCGGTGGGGAGCACGTTGATCAGGCCGCGCAGCGGGGAGCCGCTGGGGCCCGCGGGGACGTAGCCGCCGTCGAGCGCGTGCAGGAGATGGTCGAGCTCGTCGACGGTCCTCGCCAGCCTGGGGACGACCTCGGTGGCGGCGAACTCCAGGATCCGCACCACCAGCTCCCGCCGCTCCTCCGCGATGGACGCGGCGACCTCGCGGGCCGCCGTCACGTCCCATCCGCGGGCCTCCATGCCTTCCACGAGCGCCCTGGCCGTCGACTCTGCCGCGTCCACGCAGGCCAGGCTCGCCGTACCGTCCTCCGCGAGCCCCAGCGCCTCCCGCAGCCCAGGCAGCGTCTCGGTGCCCGCCCACATCTGCCTGGCCCGCAGCATCGCCAGTACCAGGTCGACCCGCACCGCACCCTCGGGCGCCGCGCCCAGCACGTGCAGGCCGTCGCGGATCTGCGCGTCCTTCACCTCGCACAGCCAGCCGTCCACGTGCAGCAGGAAGTCGTCGAACTCCGTGTCGTGCGGCCGGTCGGCCAGCCCCAGGTCGTGGTCGAGTCGCGCCGCCTGGATCAGCGTCCAGATCTGCGCCCTGATCGCGGGCAGCTTGGCCGGGTCCATCGCCGCGATCGAGGCGTGCTCGTCCAGGAGCTGCTCCAGCCGCGCGATGTCGCCGTAGGTCTCGGCGCGCGCCATCGGCGGCACCATGTGGTCCACCAGGACGGCATGCGCCCGCCGCTTCGCCTGGGTCCCCTCGCCGGGGTCGTTCACCAGGAACGGGTACACCAGCGGCAGATCGCCCAGCGCCGCGTCGGGCCCGCACGCCGCCGACATGCCCGCCGACTTGCCCGGCAGCCACTCCAGGTTCCCGTGCTTGCCGACGTGCACCATCGCGTGCGCGCCGAACTCCGCCGACAGCCACCGGTAGGCGGCCAGGTAGTGGTGACTGGGCGGCAGGTCGGGGTCGTGGTAGATCGCGATCGGGTTCTCGCCGAAGCCTCGCGGCGGCTGCACCATCACCACGACGTTGCCCGCCTGGAGCGCGGCGAGCACGATGTCGCCCTCGTGCACGAACAGCTCGCCGGGCGGCGGCCCCCAGTGCCGCTCCATCGCCTCGCGCAGCTCCCAGGGAAGCGTGTCGTACCAGGCGATGTACGCAGCGGCCGGGATGCGCACCGGGTTGGCGGCGAGCTGCTCCTCCGTCAGCCACTCCTGGTCCTGGCCGCCCGCCGCGATGAGCGCGTGGATGAGCGCGTCGCCGTCCCGCTCCGCGACGCCGGGCAGGCCCTCGCCCAGGTCGTAGCCTTCGGCGGCCAGCCTGGCCAGCAGCTTCACCGTGCTCGCGGGCGTGTCGAGGCCGACCGCGTTGCCGACGCGCGAGTGCTTGGTCGGATAGGCCGACAGCATCACCACGAGCTTCTTCTCGGCGTTCGGGACGTGCCTGAGCCTGGCGTGCCGTACGGCGGTGCCCGCCACGCGGGCCGCCCGCTCGGGATCGGCCGCGTAGACGGTCAGCCCGTCCTCGTCCACCTCCTTGAACGAGAACGGCACCGTGATGATTCGCCCGTCGAACTCGGGGATCGCCACCTGCGAGGCCGCGTCGAGCGGCGACAGGCCGTCGTCGTTCTCCTCCCACGCCTGCCTGCTCGTGGTCAGGCAGAGGCCCTGCAGGATCGGCACGTCGAGCTCGGCCAGCGCGCCCACGTCCCACGCCGCGTCGTCGCCGCCCGCTCCCGCCGTCGCGGGCCGCGTGCCTCCCGCGGCCAGTACGGTCACCACGAGCGCGTCGGCCCTCCGCAGCGTGTCGAGCAGCTCGGGCTCCGCCGTACGCAACGAGGAGCAGAAGACCGGCAGCGCCCGCCCGCCCGCCTCCTCGATCGCGTCGCAGAGCGTCCGCACGAACCCGGTGTTGCCCGCCATGTGGTGCGCCCGGTAGTAGAGCACGCCCACGACGGGACCTTCGGCGGCCTGCTCCCTGTCGAGCAGCCCCCAGGTCGGGGTCGGCTCGGGCGCGGCGAACCCGTGCCCGGTCAGTAGCACCGTGTCGGAGAGGAAGGCGTGCAGCTCGGCCAGGTTCGCAGGGCCGCCGTGGGCGAGGTAGGCGTGCGCCTCGGCGCAGACGCCGCCGCTGACCGTGGACAGCTCCATCAGCTCGGCGTCGGGCGCCTGTTCCCCGCCCAGCACCACGACGGGGCGCGGCCCCGCGAGCAGGTGGTCGAGCCCCTCCTCCCAGGCCCTGCGCCCGCCGAGCAGCCGCACCACCACCAGGTCCGTGCCCTCGACCAGCGCGGGCAGGTCGTCGACCGTGAGCCTCGCGGGGTTTCCCAGCCGGTACGGCGCGCCGCTCGCCCTCGCGCTGAGCAGGTCGGTGTCGGAGGTCGACAGCAGCAGAACGGCCGTGCTCTCGGGCACAGGGAACTCCTCCCTCGGGGTCCTCGCCCCGGTCGCGGGTGTCACGAGTGCGGGAGTCTCCTGGCTCCCGGATCGACGCACACCCCGGCCTTCCCATCCGTCTCCGGACAGTGGCCTGCGGTGGGGTTCGCTCCCCGGTCACAGTGGCGGGACCGCGCCGGCTTCGCACCGGCTTCCTCCGTCGCCCTCGTCTGCGATCAGACTAGAGGGTTTTGGACGGGTTACCATCCTCCGCGTGGACATAACTGCGGACATAGGCGACTTTTCGGGCCAGGCGCGCCCTGACGCGTGTCCTGGGGCTCTCCAGGTCCACACCGCCGCGGACGGCGCCCTCGCCAGGGTCCGCATCCCGGGAGGCGCGCTCTCGTCGGGCCAGCTGAGAGAGCTGGCCGCCTGCGCCGCCGAGCTCGGGTCCGGCGTGATCGAGCTGACCTCCCGCGCGAACGTCCAGGTCCGCGGCCTGCGTGCCCCCGACCCCTCGGACCCTTCGAGCGTGCCGGCCTTCGCGGCCCGGATGGCGGCGGCGGGGCTGCTGCCGTCCGCCACGCACGAGCGGGTGCGCAACATCCTCGCCTCCCCCCTCGCGGGTCGCGCCCCCTCGTCCCTCGTGGACGTCCGGCCGCTGGTCGCCGCCCTGGACAGAGGGCTGTGCGGCACCCCTGAGCTGGCCGCGCTCTCGGGCCGCTTCCTCTTCGCGCTGGACGACGGCACCGGCGACGTCCTGTCCTGCGGCGCCGACGTGACCTTCCTCGCCACCTCGCCCTCCGGCGGCGTGCTGCTGCTCGGCGGCGTACGGCCCGGGCTGCCCGTGGACGTGTCCGACGTGGTCGCGCTGATGCTCGCGGCCGCCACCGCGTTCATGGAGCTCAGCGACGGCACCGCGTGGCGCGTCACCGACCTCCCCGAAGGCCCCGCCCGGCTCGCGGCTCGCCTGACCGACGCGGTCCAGGAGAGCCCCGCCCAGCCCGCGGTCCACCTGGCCGAAGAGCCCGGCCTGACCGGCTCGGAAGGCGTGCGGGTGCATGATGCCGGGATTTTCCGGCAGGTCGACGGGGCTGTCGCGCTCGAGGTAGTGGTCCCGCTCGGCCGCCTGTCCGCCCACCAGGCCACGGCGCTCGCCGACGCCGCCCTCGAGGCCCGCGTCACGCCGTGGCGTACCGTCGTCCTGCCCGGCCTGCCGCCCGATGCCGTGCAACCGGTCGCGGACAGGCTCACCGAGGCGGGCCTGGTCACCGTCCCCGGCACCTCGTGGGCCGGGCTAAGCGCCTGCACGGGCCGCCCCGGCTGCGCGAAGTCCTTGGCCGACGTCCAGCTCGACGCGCGACGCTGGGCGGAGCGGCCGGACCACGAACCAGAGGCCCGTCCCGTCCACTGGGCCGGGTGCGAGCGGCGCTGCGGGCGTCCCGCCGGAGAGGTGGTCGACATCGTCGCCACTCCGACCGGCTACCGGGTCGCAGGCCGTACCGAAGAAGAGGGGAAATGACCGACTACATCCGCGACGGCGCGGAGATCTACCGGCGCTCGTTCGCCACCATCCGCGCCGAGAGCGACCTCGCGGGACTACCCGCGGATGTCGCCCAGGTGGCCGTCCGCATGATCCACGCCTGTGGTATGACCGACCTGGTCACCGACCTGGCCTACTCGCCCGGCGTGGTCGCCGCGGCGAGAGCGGCCCTGCGCGGCGGCGCCCCGATCCTGTGCGACGCCATGATGGTCGCCTCGGGCGTCACCAGGGCCCGCCTGCCGAAGGACAACGAGGTGATCTGCACGCTCGGCGACCCGGGCGTGCCCGAGCTGGCCGAGCGGATGGGCACCACGCGCAGCGCGGCGGCGGTGGAGCTGTGGCGCGAACGGCTGGACGGCGCCGTCGTCGCCGTGGGCAACGCGCCCACCGCGCTGTTCAGGCTGCTGGAGCTGGTCGAGGAGGGCGCGGGCCGCCCGGCCGCGGTGCTCGGCATCCCGGTGGGCTTCATCGGGGCGGCGGAGTCGAAGCAGGCGCTGGCGAGCAGCGATCTGGAGTACCTGGTGGTGCACGGTCGCAGAGGCGGCAGTGCGATGGCGGCGGCCGCGGTCAACGCGATCGCGAGCGAACAGGAGTGAGCGGCGTGGCGGGACGGCTGTTCGGGGTGGGGCTGGGGCCTGGGGACCCCGAGCTGGTGACGGTCAAGGCGGCCAGGCTGATCGGCGAGGCGGGCGTGATCGCCTACCACAGCGCCAGGCACGGCAGGAGCATCGCGCGCTCGATCGCGCTGCCGTACATGCGGGAGGGGCAGGTCGAGGAGCTGCTGAAGTACCCGCTGACCACGGAGACCACCGACCATCCCGGCGGCTACCAGGGCGCGCTCGACGACTTCTACGCCGAGTGCGCGCGACGTCTGGCGGCCCATCTGGACGAGGGCAGGGACGTGGTGGTGCTGTGCGAGGGCGACCCGCTCTTCTACGGCTCCTACATGCACATGCACAAGCGGCTCGCCCACCGCTACGAGACCGAGGTGGTGCCGGGCGTCACCTCGGTGGCGGGCGCCGCGGCCGTGCTCGGGCGTCCGCTGGTGGAGCACGAGGAGACGCTGACCGTGCTGCCCGGCACGCTCCCCGCCGACGTCATCACCGAGAAGCTGAGGAACGCGGACTCGGTGGCCGTGCTCAAGCTCGGCAGGACCTTCGAGAAGGTCCGCGACGCGCTGGCCGAGGCGGGCCGCCTCGACGAGGCGTGGTACGTCGAGCGGGCGACCACGGCGAACCAGCGGATCGAGCCGCTGAAGGACGTGGACCCGGCCGGCGTGCCGTACTTCTCGCTGGCGCTGCTGCCCAGCGGCGGCGGACGCGACGACGACCACCTGGAGCCAGGGGTGGCGGTCGTCGGTCTCGGGCCCGCGGGTTCGCAGTGGCTCACCCCCGAGGCGCGGCACGTGCTGGCCGAGGCGACCGACCTGGTCGGTTACGGCCCCTACGTCGACAGGGTGCCGCAGCGGGCGGGCCAGATCAGGCACCGCACCGACAACAGGGTCGAGGCCGAGCGCGCCGCGCACGCGCTGGAACTGGCCCGTGAGGGCCGCAGGGTGGCGGTCGTCTCCTCAGGCGATCCCGGCGTGTTCGCGATGGCCAGCGCGGTGCTGGAGGCGGCCGAGGACTTCCCCGACGTTCCCGTGCGGATCGTGCCTGGTCTGACGGCCGCGCACGCCGTGGCGAGCAGGGCGGGGGCGCCGCTCGGGCACGACTACTGCGTGATCTCCCTGTCCGACCTGCTCAAGCCGTGGGAGATCGTCGCCGGGCGGCTGCGGGCCGCCGCCGTGGCCGACCTGGTGCTGGCGATCTACAACCCCGCCTCGCGCAGCCGTACCTGGCAGGTGGGCGCGGCCCGCGACCTGCTCTTGGAGCACCGTGAACCGGCCACCCCCGTGGTGATCGGGCGCGACGTGGGCGGACCGCAGGAGACGATCACCGTCACCACGCTCGGCGAGCTCGACCCCGAGCGGGTGGACATGCGCTGCCTGCTGATCATCGGCTCCTCCACCACGCGGGTCACAGGGGAAGGCGTCGTCTACACCCCGAGGCGCTACCCCGCCTGAACCCACGCCACGGCCGCCGCGACGCTGTCCACCAGCACCGCCCCCTCGGGCAACGGCGGCCGTCGCACGACCAGCACGGGCAGCCCGAGCTCGTCGGCCGCCGCGAGCTTCGCGGTGGTCATCTCGCCGCCGCTGTCCTTGGTGACCAGCACGTCGAGGCGGTGCTCGCGGATCAGCGCCCGCTCGCCCTCGACGGTGTACGGCCCGCGCGCCAGCACCACGTGGACGTTGGCGGGGACCGGCGGCGCGGGCGGGTCGACCGACCTGGCCAGGAACCACAGGCCGGTCAGGCCCGCGAACACCGGCAGGCTTCTGCGCCCGGTCGTCAGGAACACGCGGCGGCCGAGCGAGGGCAGCACCCGCGCCGCCTCCTCCAGCGAGTCGACCAGCACCCAGCCCTGCCGCGGCGGCCAGCCGGGCCGCCGCAGCACCAGCAACGGCACTCCCGCGGTACGGCACGCCTCGACGGCCGAGGCCGTCATCCGCCGCGCGAACGGGTGCGTGGCGTCCACCACGGCGTCGATGCCGTTGGCGGACACCCAGGCGGCCAGCCCCTCGGGGCCGCCGAACCCGCCGACGTGCACGTCGCCCACCGGCAGCCTGGGCTCGCGCACCCGTCCCGCCAGCGACGACACCACGTGGACGGCGCCTTCGAGGGCCGCCGCCAGCGCCCGCGCCTCGGCCGTGCCACCCAAGATCAAGATCCGTCGCCTGCGGTCGTGGGGTGTCACGGCCGGCGGCAGCGTTCGGCGGAGTACAGGTGGCTGTCGGGGAACTGCGTGGCCGCCAACACCCTGCCCACCACGATCACCGCGGTCCTGACCACACCCGCCGCCTTCACCTGATCGGCGATGTCGGCCAGCGTCCCCTTGATGACCAGTTCGTCGTCACGGCTGGCCCTGGCGACGACCGCCACGGGACAGTCGGCCCCGTAGGCGGGGACCAGCTCGGCCGCGACCTCCGCGATCCGCTGCACGGCCAGGTGCAGCACCATCGTGGCCCTGCTGGCCGACAGCGTGGCGAGGTCCTCGCCCTCGGGCATCGGCGTCGCCCGCGCAGAGGTCCTGGTCAGGATGATCGTCTGGCCGACGCCTGGCACGGTCAGCTCCCTGCCGAGCGACGCGGCCGCCGCCGCGAACGCGGGCACCCCCGGCACCACCTGGTACGGCACGCCGATCGCGTCGAGCCGCCGCATCTGCTCGGCCATCGCGCTGAACACCGAAGGGTCGCCCGAGTGCAGCCTGGCCACGTCGAGCCCCTTGGCGTGGGCGTCGGCCAGCTCGGCGACGATCTCGTCGAGGGTGAGGTTCGCGGTGTCGACCAGCCGGGCGCCCGGCGGGCACGACTCCAGCAGCTCCTCCGGCACGAGCGAGCCCGCGTACAGGCATACGGGCGAGCTCTCGATCAGGCGCAGCCCGCGCAGCGTGACGAGGTCGGCCGCGCCGGGCCCCGCGCCGATGAAGTGGACGGTCACGTGCCGGTCTCCTTGGTCGCTGTCCAGATGGTCACCGGCATCATGGTCCGCCAGCCGGTGAAGCCGCCCACGGGGGAGGCTCTGCTGACCGAGAGGCGGACCAGGTCGCCGCCGTGCCTGCCGTACCAGGTGGTCAGGACGGACTCCGACTCCAGCGTGACCGCGTTGGCCACCAATCTGCCGCCGGGCGGCAGGGCTCGCCAGCAGGCCTCCAGCAGGCCGGGTACGGTGGCCCCTCCGCCGACGAACACCGCGTCGGGGGCCGGCAGCCCCTCCAGCGCCTCGGGCGCCCGCCCCGTGACGACCTTCAGCGCTGGCACGCCCAGCGCGGCCGCGTTCCGCCCGATCCTGGCCGCCCGCTCGGGGTCGCTCTCGACGGCGATCGCCGCGCACGTGGCGTGGGCGCGCATCCACTCGATCGCGATGCTGCCCGCGCCCGCGCCGACGTCCCACAGCAGCTCGCCGGGCAGCGGGGCGAGGCGGGCGACGCTGACCGCGCGCACCTCGCGCTTGGTGAGCTGGCCGTCGTGCTCGAACGCGTCGTCGGGCAGCCCCGGCACCAGCGGGCGCGGCACCGTCCCCTCGTCGGCCACGCACTCGACCGCGACCACGTTCAGGCTTGAGCCCTCCTGCCGCCAGGTGACGGCCGTTCCCGTGAGGTGCGACTCGGCCGCCGAACCGAGGTCCGACAGGACGTGCAGGACGCTCGCGCCGTAGCCGTGCTCCTTCAGCAGTCCCGCCACGCGGGCGGGCCCGCTCGCGTCGGCCGCCAGCACCAGCAACCGACGCCCCGGCAGTACGGCACGCCGCAGCGCGTCGAGGGGCCTGCCCACCAGGCTGATCACCGCCGTCTCCTCGACCGGCCAGCCGAGGCGCGCGCACGCCAGCGACAGGCTGGACGGATGAGGCAGCACGCGCAGGTTCTCCGGACCCGCGAGCCTGGCCAGCGTCGAGCCGATCCCGAAGAACATCGGGTCGCCGCTGGCCAGCACGCACAGCGCGGCATCACCGAACTCTGCCAGCAGCCCGGGCAGCGCGGGCAGCAGCGGCGAGGGCCAGCGCACCTTGCGCGCTCCGGTCTCAAGGACCAGGTCGAGCTGGCGGGCCGAGCCCAGCAGCACCTCCGCGTCCTGCACGGCCTGCCGCGCCTGGGACGTCAGGCCGTCCCAGCCGTCGGCCCCGATGCCGACGACGGTGATCACACTGTGCCCATGGCTCTGGTGACGCTGATCTCGATGACGACCCTGGCGGGGTTCGGCCGCGGCGGCTTGTAGCGGGCGGTGTAGCGGGCCTCGGCGTCGGCGACCTGCTCGGGCTCGGTGCGCACCACGGCCGTGCCCTCGAGCGTGGACCAGCGGCGGCCGTCGACCTGG
The DNA here is from genome assembly GCF_040648355.1 of Nonomuraea sp. NPDC049152. NCBI lineage: Bacteria > Bacillati > Actinomycetota > Actinomycetes > Streptosporangiales > Streptosporangiaceae > Nonomuraea > Nonomuraea sp. NPDC049152. The sequence continues at coordinate 84,602 of NZ_JBEZDO010000017.1, forward strand.
CACAACGCCACTCGCGCGCCGTCGCTCCCCGCGAGCGTGCGCGCCTTGTGCGAGGCGCCCGAGGTGATGACCCTGGCGATCCCGGTCTCCAGGTCGAGCGTCGCGCCCACCGGCACCACGTGCGGCGTGCCGTCCGGTCTGACCGTGGTCAGCGTGCACAGGTGCCGCTCCCGCCAGAACTCGGCGAACTCCGCTCCCCGCGCGGCCAGATCCACCTTCGCCCCTTCCGTCTGGTTCTCGTGCACGGTCAGCGTAGCGAGGCCGTTTGCCCGGGTCATCGGGGCGGGGCTTGCGGACAGCGGAGGAGGCTCTGCAAGGATGTGGGCATGAGCGCTGTGAAACTCGACGGCAAGGCGACCGCGGCCAAGATCAAGGCGGACCTCACCGCGCGGGTGACCGCGCTCAAGGCACGGGGCGTCGTCCCCGGGCTCGGCACCGTGCTGGTCGGCGACGACCCCGGCAGCCAGATCTACGTCGCGGGCAAGCACCGCGACTGCGCGGAGGTCGGCATCGCCTCCATCCGCGTCGACCTGCCGGAGACCGCCACCCAGGCCGACGTCGAGGCCGCCATCGACGAGCTCAACGCCTCGCCGTCCTGCACCGGTTACATCGTCCAGCTCCCGCTGCCCAAGCACCTGGACACCATGGCGCTGCTGGAGCGCATGGACCCCGCCAAGGACGCCGACGGGCTCCACCCCGTCAACCTCGGCCGCCTCGTGCACATGGTCGACGCGCCCCTGCCCTGCACGCCGCACGGCATCGTGCTGCTGCTGCAGGAGTACGGCGTGCCGCTGAAGGGCGCCGACGTCGTGGTGGTCGGTCGCGGGATCACGGTGGGGCGCTCGCTCGGGCTGCTGCTGACCAGGCGCACCGAGAACGCGACCGTGACGCTCTGCCACACCGGGACCGCCGACCTGGCCGCGCACGTGCGGCGCGCGGACGTCGTGGTGGCGGCCGCAGGCGTGCCGGGGCTCATCACGGCGGACATGGTGAAGCCCGGCGCGGCGGTGCTCGACGTGGGCGTGTCGCGGGTGGACGGGAAGATCGCGGGTGACGTGGCGGCGGACGTGGCCGAGGTGGCCGGGTTCCTCACGCCGAACCCGGGTGGCGTGGGGCCGATGACGCGGGCGCTGCTGCTGTCCAACGTGGTGGAGGCGGCCGAGCACGCGCTTCGCTGAGGTCCTTCCGAGGTGGCCGCTCCGGGAGCGGGTCAGCTGAGGGAGCGGAGGGCCTCGCGGAGGTTGCCAAAGGTGCGGTCGAGGGCGGCGCGGGCCTCGGTGGGGTCGGCGCCGGTGAGGAGCATGATGACGGCGGCGGGCACCGACCCGTCCGCCGCGCGGAGCGCGGGCCCGACCTCCGAGTCCGGCAGTCCGGTGATGGACGACACCATGTCCTGAGCGCGTGCCCACAGCTTCTCGTTCGAGGCCACCAGGTGCGACATCAGGTTCCCGTGCGTGCGGCCGAGCCGCACCATCGTCAGCGTCGAGATCATGTTGCAGACCAGCTTCTGCGCCGTCCCCGCCTTCAGCCTGGTGGACCCCGTCAGGAACTCGGGGCCCACCACCACCTCGATGGCGATCTCCGCCGCCGCGCCGAGCGCCGAGCCCGCGTTGCACGCGACTCCGACGGTCAGCGCACCGGCGGCGCGGGCGTGCCGTACACCTCCCACCGCGTACGGTGTCCGCCCGCTGGCCGAGATGCCCACCACCGCGTCGGCGGCCGACACCTCCACCTCTGTCAGGTCGGCGACGGCCAGCGCTGCCGAGTCCTCCGCGCCCTCGACGGCGACCGCGAAGGCCGAGGGGCCGCCCGCGATGAGCGCGAACACCTCCGAAGGCGTGGTGCCGAAGGTGGGGCCGCACTCGCTGGCGTCGAGCATGCCGATGCGGCCCGCCGTACCGGCTCCGAGGTAGATCAGCCTGCCGCCCCGCCGCAGGCGCGCGGAGACGGCGTCGACGGCGGCGGCGATCCGCTCGGACTGCCCCGCCACCGCGGCGGGCACGAGGGCGTCCTGCTCGCTCATGCGTTTGACCAGGTCGATCGTGGGGAGCGCGTCGAGGTCGTCGAGCCCGGGCAGCCGCTGCTCGGTGACGAGATCCGAGATGCCGCGCGTCATGGTCCCCCCGCAGGATGGAGAAAAGCTAGCCACACCCGACTATAGGTGAAAGTTTCCTTCATAGGGGCCTTCGGCGGTCCGTTATCGGGTCCTGAAGACCTCGAGCGCCTCCCTGGTCGCGCGCAGCGCCGTCTCCGAGCTGTCGAACGTGCGCTGCGCCAGCCCGACGAAGATGCAGTCGACGATCAGAAGCTGGCTGATCCTGCTGGCCAGCGCCCCCGGCCGGAACGCCGTCTCCCGTCCCGCCGACACCAGCACGTGGTCGACCGTCTGGGCCAGCGACGAGCGCGGGTTGTTGGTGATGGCGATGGCGAGCGCGCCCGCCTCCTTCGCCGTCCTGGTGGGCTCGATCACGTCGGTCGTCTCGCCCGAGCAGCTCACCGCCACCACGACGTCGCCCTCGCGCAGCAGCGCGGCGCTGGTCAGCGCGAGGTGCGCGTCGTTGAAGGGATGGCTGGACAGGCCGATGCGCATCAGCTTGTGCGCGAGGTCGGCCGCCACGAGTCCCGACGCGCCTACGCCGTAGACGTTGATCCTGCGCGCGGCGGCGATGGCCGCCACCACCTCGCCCAGCTGGTCGGGCACGAGCTGTTCCGCGGTGTCCGACAGCGCGTCCACCTCAGCCCGCGTCACCTTGGCGATCACGTCGGTGAGCGGGTCGTCGGGGCCGAGGTCGCCGGGCACCAGCCGTTCGGGCGTCTCCCTCGCGACGGCGCCCGCCAGCGCGAAGCGGAGCTGGGAGTAGCCGGAGTAGCCCAGGGCGCGGGCGGTCCGCACGATGGTCGCCTCGCTCGTGCCCGACACGGCGCTGAACTCGGTGATCGTGCTGCGCACGACCACGCCCGGGTCCTCCAGGATGATCCTGGCGATCGCCTGCGCCGCGGGGGTGAGGGAGGGCAGCACCGCCCGCACCGCCGAGACCGGGTTGACCGGCTCGTTCATCTGGTCAGCCACCGTGCCACCGCCTTCGCCGAGACCTTGGAGATGCCGTGCGTGGCGATGTGGGCCGCGCCCGCGGGCTCGCCTGGGATGCCCGTCTCGACGACGATCACATCGGGGCGCCGCCGTACGGCCTCCGCCACCGTCTCCCGCACCCATGGGTGACGGGCAGTGTCGTGGACGACCAGCACCACGGGCCGCTCGTCGAACTCGGGGGTGGAGGTCCGCTCCGTCCCCGGCAGAATCTCGCCGAGCGCGGCGGCCAGGCCGGTCGGGGTGTTCGGGTCGATCGCCTGGTTGTGCCGGGTGTTCACCTCGACGACGAGCGGGGCGGTGGTCAGCCGGGCGGAGCCCGTGATGGTGAGCGCCCTGACGGCCGCCTCCATCCCGGCCTCGTCGTCGGGTTCGGCGTCGCGCGGTTGCCTGCCGTACCACTCGGAGAGGGCATGAACCCGCCCCGCCGCCTCGGCCAGGCGCTCCTCTCGCAGCGTCCCGTCCAGGACGGCGGCCACGATCGCGTCGCGGATCTCGTAGAGGCCCTCGGCGGTGACCAGGCCCGCGCAGATCGCGTCCACGCCCGCGGTGAGCGCCCGCACGGCGATCTCACCCGGCGAGTAGATCGCCGCGACCGCCTTCATCTCGATCGCATCGGTGACCAGCATCCCGTCGAAGCCGAGCTCCTCCCGCAGCAGCCCGGTCAGGATCGTACGGCTCAGCGTCGCGGGCGTCGACGGGTCGAGCGAGGGGATCAGCAGGTGCCCGCACATGACGGACCGCACGCCCGCCTTGATGGCCGCCTCGAACGGCGGCAGGTCGCGATCGCGCAGCTCGGCGAGGGAGGCGTGCACGGTCGGCAGCGCCAGGTGCGAGTCGGTGACGGTGTCGCCGTGTCCGGGGAAGTGCTTGGCGCACGCGGCCACGCCCGCTCCCTGCACGCCCTGGATGTAGGCGACGGAGTGGCGCGCGACGAGGTCGGCGGTCGGCCCGAAGGAGCGGACGCCGATCACCGGGTTGGCCGGGTTGGCGTTGACGTCCACGGAAGGGGCGTAGTCAAGCGTGATGTCCAGCTCGGCGAGCATTCGCCCGATCTGGCGGCCCACCCGCTCGGTCAGCGCCACGTCGTCGACCACGCCGAGCGCCCTGTTGCCAGGGAAGGAGCTGCCTTCGCGGGCCTCCAGCCGGGTGACGACGCCGCCCTCCTCGTCGATGGCGACCACGGCGCCGGGGTTCTCCGCGCGCAGCGAGGCGACCAGCGCTGCCGTACCGGCCGAGACGTTGCGCGCGAAGAGCACGGCGCCGCCCAGCCCTTCGCCCAGCGCCTTCCTCAGCCAGTCGGGGGCGGTGCCGCCCTCGAACCCGGGTTGGAGGACGGTCAGGGCGAGTCTGTGCAGGTCAGCGGTCACGAGACCTCCTCGGTCGGCCTCATGACCGAGCGGCTGGGTCGCCAATCGGCCAAGGCGGCATTTTCCTTCACAATTGTTGATCTGAAGGTAATTTTCTGCCATCGTCACCCTCGAACACAACCACCTCCCCCGAGAGGCACCCCCCATGCCCACAAGAAGGACCGTTCTGAAGGGTCTGGCCCTCGCCGCGGCCGCCTCCGTCGTGCCGCTCCCCGCCTTCGCCGAGCCCGACTACGTGCCGCCGCTGCGCCAGATGCGCGGCATGTGGATCGCTTCCGTCGTCAACATCAACTGGCCGTCGAAGCCGGGGCTGACCGCGGACCAGCAGAAGGCGGAGTTCATCGCCTGGCTCGACCTGGCGGTCCAGCGCAAGCTCAACTCGGTGTTCGTGCAGATCAGGCCCACGGCCGACGCCTTCTGGCCATCGACGTTCGAGCCGTGGTCGCAATGGCTGACCGGCGTCCAGGGGCAGGATCCCGGCTACGACCCGCTGGGCTTCGCCGTCGAGGAGACCCACAAGCGCGGCCTCACCTTCCACGCGTGGTTCAACCCCTACCGCGTCTCGATGCAGGCCGACCCCGCCAAGCTGCACCCCTCGCACCCCGGGCGCGTCCACCCCGACTGGATCCTCCCGTTCGGCGGGAAGCTCTACTACAACCCGGGCCTCCCCGAGGTGCGCAAGTTCTGCCAGGACGCGATGCTCGACGCGCTGACCCGCTACGACATCGACGGCCTGCACTTCGACGACTACTTCTACCCGACCAACACCACGGCCTTCGACGACGCCGCAACCTTCGCCAAGTACGGCGCGGGCTTCCCCGACCTGGCCGCGTGGCGGCGCCACAACGTGGACCTGATGGTCTCGGAGATGCAGCAGCGGGTCCGCGAGGTCAAGCCGGAGGTCGCGTGGGGCATCAGCCCCTCGGGCATCTGGCGCAACAAGGGCACCGACCCGCTCGGCTCCGACACCAACGGCGGCCAGTCCTACGACAGCCTGCACGCCGACACCCGCGGCTGGGTCAAGAAGGGGTGGCTCGACTACATCGCGCCCCAGCTCTACTGGTACATCGGCCAGCCGCCCGCCGACTACAGCAAGCTCGTGCCCTGGTGGTCCGACGTGGCCGACGGCACCGGCACGATGCTGTGGATCGGCCAGGCCGCCTACAAGGCGGGCGACCCCGCGCAGGTCCCGCAGTGGCAGGACCCCGCCGAGCTGGCCAGGCACCTGACGCTGAACAGGGCGCACCCGCAGATCGGCGGCGACATCTGGTACAACGCCAACGACGTGCGCGTCGACAGGATCGGCTCGATCAGCACCGCGGTGAAGGACCACTACCAGCGGCCCGCGCTCCCGCCCCTGCTGCCCAGGCTCGCCGACGGCGAGAAGCCCAAGCGGCCCGTCCTCGCCTACGCGCGCAGGGTCAGCGGGGGCGTCGAGCTGAACGTGATCGCGACGGGCAGGCACGAGCCGTTCCAGTTCGCGATCTTCAGGTCGGCCGACGAGATCGACCAGTTCGACGACGCCCGCAACCTGGTGGCGGTCATCCCCGGCGACAGGCTCGTCCGCTGGGTGGACGCCGAGGGCAAGAAGGGCGACCACTACTACGTCATGGCCGTGGACAGGGTCAGCAGGACGAGCAGGCCGAGCCACGGTCGCAGGGTCTGGTAGGGATCGGCCCGACGTCCGGCGACGACGGCATCGAGGCGTCGCCGGCCGGGCGACGGAGCACGGCGCCCTCGCCGGTGTGATCATCCACACCGGCGAGCGGCCCGTCCGCCGAACTACCCTCGCCCGTCACGACGGGCGAGGGTCCGCGCGCTCGACACCGTGATCCCTCCGGCGGCGGCCCGCGCGACCCGCACCGCTCAGGCTGCCGGAACCCCTCGCCGAAGCACCGGTCGCCCTGCGGATCAGCTGGCGCGGCGACCCGCCGGCTGGCTTTCCTGGGACGTTCCAGAGCGCTGTGGGGGCACCACCGGAGTCGGCCTGACCAGGCCGAGCGCGACCACCTCGTTGGCCAGCCTGGTGCGCCTGTTGGTCCCCTCGGGGATCCTGAACTTCTGGTAGAGCCTGAGCAGGTGCTGTTTCACCGCCGCCTCGGTCACCACCAGGTCATCGGCGATCTCGCGTGCCGTCGCGGGGGCGACGAACGCCTCGTCCGACAGCGCGGGCCTGCACAGCGACGTGAGCACGTCGACCTCGCGCCTGGTCAGCTCGGGCGCGGCGGCCCTGCGCAGCTCGACCTCCGGCGTGAAGTCCTCGCGCGGCACGCCGCCGACGCGCCCGCGCGCCGCCCCGAAGGAGACGACGTCGCCGTCGTCAAGGACCCTCCGGGCGATCGGCCTCCCGTTCACCCGCGTGCCGTTGCGGGACAGGCCCAGGTCAACGACATACAGGTACGGTCCGCGCCGTACGAACTCAGCGTGGAGCCGAGACACGCTCGGGTCGGTCAGCCGGATGTCGACACCACGGCCCCTTCCCACAGTCGTGATCTCGGGACGCAACGGGACCACCTCGCCGGTGTCCTCGATGCGTATGAAGGGCCCCTCCACGGCAGTTCCTCCCCAGGTAGCCCGCCGTTACTGTTACTACAGCTCCGGCTTACCCAAACGAAGGGATGGGGAATCGCCTTTGCCATAAGGAGAATCCGGCGTGAAATTGGTCTGGACCTCTGCGGCCGGTTTTACCTGCTCACGGGTAGACTTCGGACGAAGATAAGCGGAGGAAACACACATGGCGGACAAGCCCACAAAAGGCCTGGCCGATGTCGTCGCCGCGTCCACAGCGCTGAGCGACATCGACGGGAAGGCCGGTCGCCTCTTCTACCGTGGATACGACATCCATGACCTGGCCGGCCGCGCGACGTTCGAAGAAACCGCCCACCTGCTGCAGCGCGGCAAGCTGCCCACACGCCAGGAACTGGGCGAGTACGGCGAGGAACTCGTCAGGGGACGCGAACTGGGCGCGCTGGTTTCGGCCAACATCGCCGAGATCGCGGAGAAGCAGAAGCCGATGGAGGCGCTGCGTTCGCTGGTCTCCCTCTCCGGAGCCGACGATCCCGACAAGGACTCCATCGCTCCCGACGCCAACCTGCGCAAGGCCGCGAGGCTGACCGCTCAGCAGCCGCAGCTCGTGGCCAGGTACCACGCCGCTCGCACCGGCAAGGCCCTGATCGACGCCGACGACTCCCTCAGCATCGCGGGGAACTTCCTCCTGCAGGTCACGGGGCGCACGCCGACGCAGCGCGAGGCCGAGATCTTCGATGCCTGCCTGGTCCTGCACGCCGACCACACCATGAACGCCTCGACGTTCGCCGCCCGCGTGTGCGCCGCGACGCTGTCCGACATGCACTCGGCCATCGTCGCCGCCATCGGCACGCTGAAGGGCCCGCTGCACGGCGGCGCGAACGAGCAGGTCATGAAGACGCTGGAGTCGCTCGACCCGTCACAGGTGGCGCGGTCGGTGCGCGACAAGCTGGCCGCGGGCGAGAAGATCATGGGCTTCGGCCACCGCGTCTACAAGACCGAGGACCCGCGCGCCACGCACCTGCGCAGAATGTCGGAAGAGCTGGCCACGGCCTCGGGCGACGACACCTACTATCGGATGTCCAAGGAGATGGAGGAGGTCGTCTTCGAGACGAAGAGCCTCTATCCCAACGTCGACTTCTACGCCGCCACCGTCTACCACTACCTTGGCATCCCGACCGACCTGTTCACGCCGGTCTTCTCGATCAGCCGCATGTCCGGATGGACCGCGCACGTGATCGAGCAGCACGCGGACAACAGGCTGATCAGGCCGGACAGTGAGTACATCGGCGAGCGTGACCAGAAATGGAAGCCCATCGACGAGCGATGAGCCGGGCTGGAGAGAGTGAGGCTCCAATGCCAACGGAAGCCCAGGCGAACGCGACCATGGGCCCGCCTGGAGAGAGCGAGGGAACTGCTGGGTCCACCCGGCAGGGGCATCCCTCCCTTGATATGGTTCTCATGTTCGAAACGGGCAGGGCTTGTCCGTCGCCTACCCCGGCTGGGGAAAGCGAGAAGCCGCTCTCCTTCGGGGAGCGGAGGAGTCACAGGCACCAGGGATGAGCCAGGCAGAAGAGGGCGAGGGCGCCCGCGTCAGCGGACGCCCGAGCGATGAGGGATGGGGACCGTACCCGCTGATTCTGGCGGGTGCGGCTGTCGGCGTGCTCGTGCTCTTCCTGGTGGACGCCGAATGGGGCGGGTTCGCGCTGGGAGCGATTCTCCTGGTCGGGGCCGCCGTCCGATTCGCTGGGTACGGCGGGGCGCTTGCCGTACGAGCGAAGAGCATCGACGTCTGGACGATGGCGGTACTCGGAGCCGCGCTGGTGGTCACCGCGCTGTTCCTGGAGTACCCCGCACTGAAGGCGCAGCTCCTGGCCCTTTTCGGCCGATGACCACGCCTCCGATAACCTCAATCATTATTTGTCACGAAGGGGAACCATACGCATGCCCAAGATCAAGGTAGAGGGCCCCGTCGTCGAGCTTGACGGCGACGAGATGACCCGGATCATCTGGCAGTTCATCAAGGACCAGCTGATCCTTCCCTACCTCGACGTCGACCTGAAGTACTTCGACCTCGGCATCGAGCACCGCGACGCCACCGACGACCAGGTCACCATCGACGCCGCCAACGCCATCAAGAAGTACGGCGTGGGCGTCAAGTGCGCCACCATCACCCCTGACGAGGCCCGGGTGGAGGAGTTCGGCCTCAAGAAGATGTGGAGGTCCCCGAACGGGACCATCCGTAACATCCTCGGCGGCGTCATCTTCCGCGAGCCGATCATCATGTCGAACGTGCCGCGCCTGGTTCCCGGCTGGACCAAGCCGATCGTCGTCGGCCGTCACGCCTTCGGCGACCAGTACCGCGCCACCGACCTGAGGATCCCGGGCCCGGGCACGCTGACCCTGACGTACACCCCCAAGGACGGCTCCGAGCCGGTCGAGATGGACGTGTACGACTTCCCCGGCGGCGGCGTCGCGATGGCGATGTACAACCTGGACGAGTCGATCCGCGACTTCGCCCGCGCCTCCATGCGCTACGGCCTGGCCCGCAACTACCCGGTCTACCTCTCGACGAAGAACACGATCCTCAAGGCGTACGACGGCCGCTTCAAGGACATCTTCGCCGAGGTCTTCGAGACCGAGTTCAAGGCGGACTTCGAGAAGGCCGGCATCACCTACGAGCACCGCCTCATCGACGACATGGTCGCCGCGGCGCTGAAGTGGGAGGGCGGCTACGTGTGGGCGGCCAAGAACTACGACGGCGACGTCCAGTCCGACACCGTCGCGCAGGGCTTCGGCTCGCTCGGCCTGATGACCTCCGTCCTCATGACCCCCGACGGCCAGACCGTCGAGGCCGAGGCCGCTCACGGCACGGTGACCCGTCACTACCGTGAGCACCAGAAGGGCAACCCGACCTCCACGAACCCGATCGCCTCGATCTTCGCGTGGACGCGCGGTCTGCAGCACCGCGGCAAGCTCGACAACACCCCCGCGGTGATCGAGTTCGCCGAGAAGCTCGAGCGGGTCTGCGTCGAGACCGTCGAGAGCGGTCAGATGACCAAGGACCTCGCGCTGCTGGTCGGCGGCGACGCCAAGTGGCTCACCACCCAGGACTTCCTGGCGACGCTGGACGAGAACCTGAAGAAGAAGATGGCCTGACCCTCCTCTTCCTCCCGTTCGAGGGCCGCCCCCGGGCGGCCCTTTCGCGTCCCCTGACGTAGAACCCGCTTCGGCAAAGAGATCCCCAAGCCCCGAAAGCCCGCCACGCCCCCGCGCCGTGGCGCCCACCGGGGGATCGGCGCCGTTCACGCCGCCGCGTGCCTTCTGGCTGATTCCATACCAGCGCACGGTCCATTCACGTCCCGTAGTTGGGTATGAGCCCCCTGTAGTCGATCTACCGGGGGGTTCCCATGCGGATGCTGGGTGCAGGGCTGATAGTGATAGGCGCGTTGTCCGCCGGCTGTGGCGGCGCGAACACCGCGGCGAACGTCGCCAAGCCGCAGCTGGACCAGGCCGCCGTTCTACGACAGGCACAGGCCGCCAAGGCCGCCAAGATGGCGGCCGCGGTCAAGGTCAAGGCCAACGAGCTGGGCCAGATCCCAGTGATCATGTTTCACCGGGTGATCGACAAGCCGGCCACCCAGGACGACCGCACGCCCCAGCAGTTCCGCTCCGACCTCGAGCGCATGGTCAAGGACGACTACGTGCCGATCAGCGCCGCCGAGTTCGTCTCCGGCAAGATCGACATCCCGGCGGGCAAGCACGCCGTCGTCCTCACCTTCGACGACTCCTCGCCCGCGCAGCTCTCGATGGACGAGCTCGGCCAGCTGAAGCCCAACACCGCGGTCGCGATCCTGCTGGACGTCGCCAGGAAGAACCCCGGTTTCCGCCCCGCCGCCACCTTCTACGTGACCCGTGACATGTTCGGCAAGACCACGCCGGAGGAGCAGTCGCAGATGCTGCTGTGGCTGAAGCAGAACGGCTTCGACATCGGCAACCACACCCGCGACCACCTCAACCTCCTGGGCAAGTCGCAGAAGGAGGTGACCGCCGAGATCGCGGCGGGTCAGCGGCTGGTCACGGACCTCGGAGGGGCGCCGCCGATCACGCTGGCGCTGCCGTACGGGAACCAGCCCCGCAAGAAGGAGTGGGCGGCGAACGGCAAGAGCGGCTCGACCGTCTACAAGCACGCCGGGGTGTTCCTGGCCGGGTACACGCCCGCGCCCGCGCCGTTCAGCAAGAACTTCGACCCGCTCGGCATCCCGCGCATCAGGGCCATGGACAAGAAGGGCGACTGCTCGCAGTTCTGCTCGACCGCGTGGTTCGACTGGCTGAAGACCAACTCCGACCAGCGCTACACCTCGGACGGCGACCCGACGACGGTGGCCTACCCGAAGTTCAAGGCGCCCTTCCTGCGCAAGGCCTTCGCGCAGCGCGCGCTGCCGTACTAGGAGACGGCGCCGAACCCCACGGGGGTCGAGCGGCAACCGCTCGACCCCGGTGGTCCATGGCCGGGGTTCAGCCCTCGCGGGTGGCGAAGCGGATCCCCGCGGCCTGGAGGCGGTCGATGAGCGGCCTGCCCATGGCGACGGCCGTGGTGAGCTGGCCCGCCACATCGGGCACGTCGTCGAAGGCCAGGCACAGCGCCGACTCCGCCAGCATCTTCGCGGTCTCGGAGTAGCCGGGGTCGCCGCCCGAGACCTCGGTGATGACGCGCTCGCCGCCGCCCTCGCCGAGCAGGGTGAGCCTGAACCAGCTGCGCGCCCGCTGCTCCGCCGAGGGCCCGTCACCCGCGGCGATCCTCTTCACCAGCCAGTCGCGGCCCGCGGGGATCTGGGCGACGACCGTCATCGCTCCCGCCCCCGCCGCCACGGCCAGCGCGGACGGCAGCCGCCTGACGGCGAAGTACTGGCGGTAGGTGAAGTCGGGGCCGTAGCGGTCGAGAGCGCGGGCGGAGCGGCCGACGATCTGGTGGTCGATGGTGGGCATGGGCAGCGCCCAGCCGCCGACGTAGCGCAGCCCGCCGGGCAGCGCGCTCACTCTGCGGCCCTTCGGCCTGATCTCGGCGGAACGGCGCTGCGTGGCCGCCTCCGCCATCTGCCGCGCCCTCGACATGGCCGTCACCGCCGACTGCAGGGTGCCGCCCGACGGTCTGCCGTCGCCGCGCAGGAATCCGCTCACCTTGAGCGGAACGTCCGAGGGCAGCAGCTCGACCGTGTACAGGACGCCGAGGTCGTAGGGGATGGAGTCGAAGCCGCACGCGTGCACGATCTTGGCCCCGGTGCCGCGGGCCAGGCCGTCGTAGCGGACGAACATCCTGTCGACGAACTCGGGCTCGCCGGTCAGGTCCACGTAATGGGTGCCTGCCTGGGCGCACGCCTTGACGAGCGGCTCGCCGTACCGGATATAGGGGCCGACGGTGGTGGCGACCACGCGCGCCCGGCCCGCGAGGGCGTCGAGGGAGGCGGGTTCTGTGACGTCGGCGTGCAGGAGGGGGACGTCCAGGCCCAGCGCTTCGAGCTTGGCGCGATCGCGGCCCGCCAGCGCCCATCGGCATCCCGCAGGGGCGACTCTGGACAGGTATTCCGCGGTGAGGGCGCCGGTGAAGCCGGTCGCTCCGAGCAGCACGATGTCGTACATACGCTCCAGAATGACATTCTGTGGACGCGCTGGCGAGAGACGGCACAAGCCTCCTGTGAGCGTTGACACCGCCGATGACACAGGGGCCGGCGTGCAGCGACCTCTCTACCCGGAAGTCACGAACTGTGACGTCACGAACGGTTAACGGTTCCCTGGGGGGTTCCTGAGCGTCGTAAAGTTTGCCTCGTCAGGCAGAAAGCCAACGTGGGGATGACGCATGCCGCAGATCGCGCCGTTGATGGCGGGCGACCCCAGCCAGCTGGGCTCGTTCACGCTGTCCGGGCGCATCGGGGAGGGCGGTCAGGGGATCGTCTACCTGGGGGCCGACAACCAAGGGGAGCGTGCGGCGATCAAGCTGCTGCACGTCAAGTTCAGCGGCGACACGACCGCCAGGTCGCGCTTCGCCAGGGAGCTGAAGGCGGCCCAGCGTGTGGCCTCGTTCTGCACGGCACGAGTGATCGAGGCCGATCTCGAGGGCAACACCCCTTACATCGCCAGCGAGTACATCGACGGTTTCTCGCTCAGGGACCTCGTGGAGAGCGACGGGCCGCTGTCCGGCCAGGCGCTGGAGCGGCTGGCGATCGGCACGGCGACCGCGCTCACCGCCATCCACCAGGCGTCGATCATCCACCGCGACTTCAAGCCGGACAACGTGCTCATCGCGGCCGACGGGCCGAGGGTGGTCGACTTCGGGATCGCCCGCATCATCGACTCCACGGGAACGATCACCAGCAGGGCCATCGGCACACCCGCGTACATGGCGCCCGAGCAGATCGCGGGTGACGACATCGGGCCCTACACCGACGTGTTCGCGTGGGGCGCCACGATCGCCTACGCGGCGACGGGCGTGACGGTCTTTGAGGGCAACTCGATCGCGGTCGTGCTGAACCGCATCCTCAACCACGTGGTCGACGTCAGCACGCTGCCTGAGCCGCTGCGCGGGGTGGCAAGCGCGGCGCTGGCCAAGGACCCGAGGGAGCGGCCCTCCGCCGACGAGATCCTGCTGCGGCTGCTCGGGCACCCTCCGCGTACGGCGGGCGCGTCCACGGCGGTGCTCAGCCAGGGTGTGAAGATCGCCAGCGACGACACGACGCCGATGGCGCGGCTCCCCACGGCCATGGCTCAGGGCCGCCCCGCCGCCACGGGCGCCTCGGGAGGCCCTTCCCGGGGTTCGGCGGTCTCGGGAGGCCCTTCGGGGGGTTCGGTGCTGTCGGGAAGCCCTTCCCGGGGCTCGGCGGCCTCCGGAGGCCCTTCCCAGGGTTCGGCGACGTCGGGAGGCTCGGCGTACTCGGGGTTCCCCGCGGTGTCCGCGAGCCAGGCGCCGACCCAGCCGCCGACCCAGCCGCCCGTGTCGGTGCCCGTCCACGCCATGCCGCCCGATCAGGCGGGGCCAGGCCAGCCGTCCGCCCAGTACCTCGTGCCGCCCACCGTGGCCCCTCCCGCGAAGCGGCGCAGGTCGGTGACGCCGTGGGTGGCGCTGGCGGTGGCCGTGCTGCTCGTCGTCGCGCTCGCGCTCGCCGCCCTCCGCTACGGCTGGCCCGTGGCGCTGGTCAGCGAGCGCAGCCCCGAGCCGACGGCCGCGAGCGACTCGGTCGTCGACAGGGCGGCGGCCACGGGCAAGCTCACGATCGGCGTCAGGGGCGACGTCCCAGGCGTCGGTTACCACAGCCGCGACGGCGGGTTCTCCGGCTTCGACATCGACGTCGCCAAGCGCATCGCGAAGGAGCTGCGCGTCGCGGAGAGCGGCATCACCTTCGTCGTCGTCCCGCCGGCGCTGCGGGCCGAGGCGCTGGCCAAGGGCGAGGTCGACCTGATCGTCGCCACCTACTCGATCGACGAGAGCGGCGTGCAGTTCGCGGGCCCCTACATCCTGGCCCATCAGGGCCTGCTGGTTCGCGACGGCGACACGAAGATCTCCAAACCGGCCGACCTCAAGGGCATGAAGCTGTGCGACCAGCGCAGCTCGGCGGTCAGCAAGGTGCAGAAGATGGTCGACATGGTCACCGTCAGCGCGTCCAACTACGCCGACTGCATCAGGAAGCTGGCCATGGGCAAGGTCGACGCGGTGGCGGGCGACGACCTGATCCTCGCGGGCTTCGCCAACAGGGAGAACGCCCGCTACCGGATCCTGAACGCCACGCTGAGCGACGAGCGCTACGCCGTCGGCATCAAGCAGGGCGACGCGCGCACGTGCGAGGCGGTCAAGGGCGCGATCTCCGAGATGATCGCGAGCAACACGATCGGGCAGCTCGTGGCCACCCATTTTCCCAATGTGGACTTCAGGGCCGACCTGAAGGTACCCGTGATGGAATCCTGTCGATGACGAGCGAGTAACATCCAGACGTCACGATTAGATTCTTCCGAGTTAGGGGAAGGCCATGGCCGCGCCCGTCAAGGTAACCGTCACCGGAGCTGCCGGACAGATCGGTTATGCCCTGCTGTTCCGCATCGCCTCGGGCCAGCTGCTGGGCGCCGACGTCTCGGTCAAGCTGAGCCTGCTGGAGATCCCGCAGGCGGTGAAGGCGGCCGAGGGCACCGCCATGGAGCTCGACGACTGCGCCTTCCCGCTGCTGTCGGGCATCGAGATCACCGACGACCCGAACGTCGCCTTCAACGGCACCAACGTCGCCCTCCTGGTCGGCGCCATGCCCCGCAAGGCCGGCATGGAGCGCGGCGACCTGCTCGGCGCCAACGGCGGCATCTTCGGCCCGCAGGGCAAGGCGATCAACGACCACGCGGCCGACGACATCAAGGTCCTGGTCGTCGGCAACCCCGCCAACACCAACGCCCTCATCGCCCAGCAGAACGCGCCGGACGTCCCCGCCGAGCGGTTCACCGCGATGACCCGCCTCGACCACAACCGCGCCCTGTCCCAGCTGGCCGCCAAGCTGCAGGTGCCGGTCACCGAGATCCAGAAGATGACCATCTGGGGCAACCACTCGGCGACGCAGTACCCAGACCTGTTCCACGCCGAGGTCGGCGGGAAGATCGCCGCCGAGCAGGTCGACTCCGAGTGGCTGCGCGAGACCTTCATCCCGACCGTCGCCAAGCGCGGCGCGGCGATCATCGAGGCGCGCGGCGCCTCCTCCGCCGCGTCCGCGGCGAACGCGGCCATCGACCACGTCTACGACTGGGTGAACGGCACCGAGTGGACCTCCGCCGCGATCCCGTCGGACGGCTCGTACGGGGTGCCGGAGGGGCTCATCTCGTCGTTCCCCGTCCGCTCGGCGGGCGGGCGCTGGGAGATCATCCAGGGCCTGGAGATCGACGGCTTCTCCCGCGAGCGCATCGACGCCTCCGTCGCCGAACTCGTCGAAGAGCGCGACGCGGTGCGCGAGCTCGGACTGATCTGATCCTCTAGTACGGCAAGGCAGAATCACGGCCACCGGGGTCACCGGTGGCCGTCTGTCGTTCACGCGCACTCCAGCAGGACTCCGGCCGGCCGCCGTCACGTCGCCCGCCCCTCGAACGACTGGTTCGACACCTGGACCCCCGGCCGGCCCCTCCTCCCCGACGATCCGCCACGCGTGTCGGTCTGGGGGTTTGCGCAGGTCACCAGGGAAGAATGGGTGGCCGGTCAGAGGGACAGGATGGGTATGGGGCGCGTTGCGAGAAAGATGATCACCGCTGCGATGGCGGTGGCGGTGATGAGCGGTTCGGTGCCGGTGAAGGCGGACCCGGTACCGGGGCAGGCGGATCGGCCTGTGAAGGTGCCGGCCGGACCGTCGGCCGCTCAGCCGGGCCAGGCGGGTCTGCCGGTGATGGTGTCACCTAGTTCGTCGGTCGTTCAGCCGGGGCAGGCCGACCTGCCGGTGAAGGTGTCGCCCAGTCCTTCGGCCGCTCAGCCGGGCCAGGCGGATCTGTCCGTGAAGGTGTCGGCCAGCCCTTCGGTCGCCCAGCCGGGGCACCCGATCACCTACCGGGTCGACGTCCGCAACGCGGGCCCAGGTGACGCCGTGCTGCCCGTCCTCAACGTGGTCGTCCCCGACGGCGTCGAGGTCGTGGGCGTGGACGTGACCACGTGCAGGCCAGGCCGTACGCTCAACGAGGTGGTCTGCCCCTCGCCGGTGAACGTGGCCGCGGGCGGCACGGGCGGAGTGACGATCAAGGGTAACGTGCGGCCCCACGCCGCGGGCCCGTTGCGGCTGGTGGCGAGCATGTCGGCCCAGGGAGCCGATGTCGACGACTCCGACAACCGCGCGTCCCTCACCACCACCGTCGATCCCGGCGCGGACCTCGGGCTGCGGCTCAGGGCGACGCATGCGCGCGACGGCGGTTTCACGCTGGTCGCGACGGTGCACAACAGGGGGCCGCACGTCGTGCGGGACGCCCGTGTCGAGCTCACGGCGGAAGGGGCGCGGCTGCTCGCCCAGGGCAGCGCGGGCGGCGTAGGGAACCTGGCAGGCGCAACCCCTGGGGACCCGGCGAGCGCGGGCCGCGCAGAGAACGCGGGCCGCGCGGGTGGCGCACAGAACGCGGGTGGTGCGCGGGTCGCGGGGAGGTCGGTGAGCGGTGGTGCTCGGGTCGCGGGCGACGCGGTGTGCAGGCGGAGGGGCGGTCAGGTCGTGTGCGAGCCGGCCAACGTGGCCCCTGGTGACAAGGTGCGTTTCGAGCTGTTCTTCAGCACCTCGCGTGACGTGGTGAACGTCAAGGGCGAGGTCAGGTCGTCACGCTTCGGTGACCGCCGTCCCGCCGACAACCAGGCGGGCCTGCGCGTCGACGTGCGCTGACCTGGTCCTGGCGGCCCAGCGGGCGGCGGGCGGCACGGCGAGGCCCGCCAGCAGGAACAGCGCGCCGACGAGCAGCCATCCGGGCCAGCCCCAGCCGATGACGACGGTGGTGAGCAGGACGGGCGCGACGACCTCGGCGGCCTGCCATCCGGTGTTGAAGAGGCCCTGGTACTGGCCGAGCGCGTGCGAGGGCGCCAGCTCGTAGGACAGCCCCCACGAGCCCGCCGACTGCAGGAGTTCGCCGAACACGTGCAGGAGCGCGCCGCCGACCAGGGCGGCGACCATGGCCCACACCGGCTGTCCGGCCGCGAGCGCGAACAACACGCAGGCCAGCAGCAGGAGCGCGCCCGCCCTGCGCTGGGCGCGGGCGGCGCTGGCGACCTCGCCGGTGCCGCGGCTGAGCCGCACCTGGAGGAGGGTGACGGTGATGGTGTTGATCAGGCCGATGGCGGCGACCATCACGCCTGGCGCGCCGATGTGCTTGATCCACATCGGGATGATCGTGGTGAACAGCGACAGGTGCATGACGAGCACAGTGTTCAGCAGGGCGACTACAACGTAGGGGCGGTCGCGCAGGACGATCCACGTCGGTCCGCCCTCGGCGGCCTTCGGGGCGGGGGCGACACGGGGGATGCGCAGCGTCAGCGCGCCCGCGCCCAGGTAGCAGGCCGCGCAGCCGTACACCATGGCGAGGTAGGCGGGCCTGGTGTCGACGGCCAGGGCCACGCCCGCGGCCAGGCCGCCGATGGACCAGCCGACGTTGGTGACCGCGCGGATGTAGGCGCGGACCCGCACGCGCTCGCCAGGGGGCGCGATGCCGCCCACGAGCGTGGCGCGGGCGACGCTGTCTCCGGCGTCGGCGAACTTGGCCAGCGCGGCGACGACCGCGAAACCCCAGAAGGAGTCCACGAAGGCGTAGCCGAGGATGGCGAGGCCGCCGAGCCCGGCGAAGGTGATGGAGACCGCGCGCGGGCCGAACACGTCGCACAGGCGTCCTGACGGGAGTCCTGCGGCGAGGCTGACGACGCCGGCGATCGTCATGCCGACGCCGACCTGTGTGGCCGACAGGCCGACCGAGCTGAGGAAGAAGATGACGCTGACGGTGATGAACAGACCGCGGCCTGTGGCGCGAAGCAGGACGGAGAAGGCAAGGGAGCGCACGGGGCCGCGTTCGGGGAGGAGCACGACCGAAAGATTATCGGTCGTCCCTATTTAGCTGGCTTTGGGCGTGCAGCTGGGCGCCTGCTGCGTCGCCGAGGTGGGTTCGGTCGTGGCGAACACCACCCCGGCGGCGGTCACGCTGCTGCCGAGAAGGATCGCGAGAGCGAACAGCACCTTCTGTGAAAAGGTCCTCACATTTCGCTATCTCAGCATATTTTCGCTTAGCGGGTGACGGCATTCCAGGCATCCGCCACGATGTCGCGGATCGCGGCGCGTTCGGCCTTCCAGCCCAGCTCGTGCTGGATCTTGTCGGAGGAGGCGACGAGCACGGCGGGATCGCCTGCGCGGCGCGGCCCCACGACCGCGGGGATCGGGTGGCCCGTCACCTCGCGGCAGACCTCGATCACCTCCTGGACGGAGAACCCCGTGCCGCTGCCCAGGTTGTAGATCTTGTGTTCGCCCCACGTGGTCGCCTCCAGGGCGAGCAGATGGGCGCGGGCCAGGTCGGCGACGTGGATGTAGTCGCGCACGCAGGTGCCGTCGGGCGTCGGGTAGTCGGTGCCGAACACGCTGACCGAATCCCGCTCGCCGGTGGCGACCTTGAGGACGTTGGGAATGAGATGCGTCTCGACGGTGTGGCGCTCGCGGTAGACGCGGCCGTCGGGGGCGGTGTAGGCGCCCGCCACGTTGAAGTAGCGCAGGCTGACCGCGCCGAGGCCGTGCAGGCCCGCGTAGGCGGTCAGCGCGGTGTCGACGGCCAGCTTGGACGCGCCGTACGGGTTGGTCGGGCGGGTCGGGTCGCTCTCCAGGATGGGGGAGCGTTCGGGCTCGCCGTACGTCGCCGCGGTGGAGGAGAAGACGATCCTGCGTACGCCCGCGACGCGCATGGCCTCCAGCAGCGCCAGCGTGCCGCCCAGGTTGTTGGCCCAGTAGAGCCCCGGCTTCTCCACCGACTCGCCGACCAGCGACTTGGCCGCGAAGTGGAGAACGCCCTCGACCCCTTCGAGCGCGTCGCCTGGCTCGGTGATCGGCCGGTTGACGAACCTGGCCCCCGCGGGGACGGCGTCGGCGTGCCCCGTCGACAGGTCGTCCAGCACCGTCACCTCGTGCCCAGCCTCGACGAGCTGGGCGGCGACGACGCTGCCGATGTATCCGGCGCCTCCCGTGACAAGCAGCTTCATGTTCACCTCTGTTTATTCGTGTTTGATTTTGTACGGCCCCAGCATACTCGGCCCTCACCACCCGGCCGGGTACGCTGGCAGACCACTACGTCGAAAGCACCTGCGTTGAACAGCGTTGTGGCCAATATCGCCATCGTCCTGATCTTCATCCTGATAGGCGGCTTCTTCGCGGCGGCGGAGATGGCCATGGTCTCCCTGCGGGAAAGCCAGATCCGCAAGCTCGAACAGCGAGGACGCAGAGGCGCCAGAGTCGCGAAGCTGGCCCAGGACCCCAATCGCTTCCTGTCGGCCGTCCAGATCGGCGTCACGGTCGCGACCATGCTGTCGGCCGCCTTCGGTGCCGACCGTCTGGCCGGTGAACTCGAACCTACCCTGGTGACCTGGGGTCTTCCGGAAGGCTTCGCCGAACCCGCCGCGCTGGTTCTGGTGACGCTCGCCATCTCCTACCTCTCCCTCGTGCTCGGCGAGCTCGCGCCCAAGCGCCTGGCGAGGCAGCGCGCCGAGGGGCTCTCACTGTTCGTCGCGCCCTTCCTCGACCGGCTGGCCAGTCTGTCGAGGCCGATCATCTGGGCGCTGTCGAAGTCCACCGACGGCGTGGTCAAGCTGCTCGGCGGCAACCCCGAGGCCGACCGCGAGGAGATGACCACCGAGGAGCTGCGCGACATGGTGGCCGGCCACACCGAGCTGACCGCCGACGAACGGCACCTCATCGGCGAGGTGTTCTCCGCGGGCAAGCGGCAGCTTCGCGAGGTGATGCTGCCGCGCACCGAGGTGGAGTTCATGGAGGCCGACACGCCGCTGGCCGAGGCCGCGGTGCTGGTCGCCGCGATGCCGCACTCCCGCTTCCCCGTCTACCGCTCCTCCTATGACGAGATCCTGGGGTTCGTCCACGTCAGGGACCTGCTCGACCCCGTGCTCACCGGCCGCATCGACCCGATCAGTCAGCTGGTGCCCATCAGGCCCATCAAACTCGTGCCGGCCTCCAAACGGGTGCTCACCACGCTGTCGGAGATGCGCGACGAGGGACACCACCTGGCGATCGTGGTCGACGAATACGGCGGGACGGCAGGCATCGTCACCATGGAGGACCTCGTCGAGGAGCTCGTCGGCGACATCAGGGACGAGTACGACATCGAGGAGCATCCCGTCCTCCTTCCCGCGGGCGAGATAGAGATCGACGGGTTGACCAACCTCAACGATTTCGCCGCCCAGACCGGCGTCAGGCTCCCCGACGGCCCCTACGAGACGCTCGGCGGCTTCATGCTGGCCGGACTCGGTCACCTGGCCACGACCGGCGAACGCGTGGAGATCCCCGGCTTCGAGTTCACGGTCACCGAGCTCGACGGCAGGCGGATCTCCCGGGTCAGGGTGAAGCGCCGTGCGCTGATCGAGTCGCCGCTCGAGCCGGATTCCTGACACAATTGCGGGCTATGGCCAGACCTCGCGTACTCTCCGGCATCCAGCCCACCGCGGACTCTTTCCACTTGGGCAACTACCTGGGTGCGGTCCGCCAGTGGGTGACGTTGCAGGACACGCACGACGCGTTCTACTGCGTGGTCGACCTGCACGCGATCACCGTGCCCACCGAGCCGGCCGACCTGCGCCGCCGTACCCGGGTGGCCGCCGCGCAGCTGTTCGCCGCGGGGCTCGACCCCGAGCGCTCCACCGTCTTCGTCCAGTCACACGTGCGCGAGCACAGTGAGCTGGCGTGGGTGCTGATCTGCCTCACCGGCATGGGCGAGGCGGCGCGGATGACGCAGTTCAAGGACAAGTCGGCCAAGTTCGGGGAGAGCGCGGCCAGCGTCGGCCTGTTCACCTACCCGATCCTGCAGGCCGCCGACATCCTGCTCTACCAGGCCAACAGCGTACCGGTCGGCGCCGACCAGAAGCAGCACCTGGAGCTGACCCGCGACCTCGCGCAGCGCTTCAACCACCGCTTCGGCGACACCTTCACCCTCCCCGAGCCGCACATCCTCAAGGAGGTCGAGAAGATCTCCGACCTCCAGGACCCGTCCGCGAAGATGTCGAAGTCGTCCTCGTCTCCCGCGGGCATCCTCGACGTGCTGGAGCAGCAGGGGCCGCTGCGCAAGAAGGTCATGCGCGCGGTGACCGACACGGGGTCCGAGGTGCTGTTCGACGAGGAGAACAAGCCGGGCATCTCCAACCTGCTGCGCATCCAGTCCGCCCTGTCGGGCACGCCGATCCCCGAGCTGGTGGCGCGCTACGAGGGGCAGGGGTACGGGACGTTCAAGAAGGACGTCGCCGAGGTGGTCGTCGAGGCGTTCACGCCGATTCGCGAGCGCACGGAGAAGCTGCTGGCGGACGAGGTCGAGCTCGACAGGCTGCTGGCCATCGGGGCCGAGCGCGCGGGCGCGGTGGCTCGCGAGACCATGGAGCAGGTGCGCGACCGGGTGGGCTTCCTGCCGCGCGCGTTCTGATCGCCACCCTCGAAGGCCCTCCGGTACGGTCACCACCGTCGTGAGGGCCTTCGTCGTGTCTGGCCGGGAAACCCTGGGGCGGGTCAGCGGACGCGGCGGCCCAGGGCGAGGGTGAGTTCGCGCAGGGCGTCGGCCGCGTGGCGGAGGGTCGACTCGGGCACACCGGCCATCGCCTCGGTGTGGGCGCGGCTGGAGCCCTCGAGGGCCAGGTTCGCCACCCGCAGCCCCTCGGCGGTGAGCTGGACCCAGCGACTACGGGCGTCACCCGGGTTGTCCTCGCGTTCGACATACCCGGCCGCGGTCAGGCGTTGCAGGACGTTGCTCGTGCCGCCCGAGGTCAGGAACAGCCCGCGAGCCAGCTCGCTCGGCTTCAGCCGGTGCGGGGGCCCGGTGCGGGTCAGCGCGGCGAGCACGTCGAACTCCGCGTAGGTCAGCCCGATCTCGGCCAGCTCGGCCTTCACCGCCTGCTCGAACAGCCCGTGGACCCGGGCCATCCGCTTGCTCAGCTCCAGGCTGGCGATGAGCGACGGCGCGAGCCCTGCCTCCCGCCAGCGGGGCACCAGCCCATCGACCTCATCCTGGTTCACGTTCAGAGGATACCCTCAGTCATATTGCTTTTTGAAAAGCTTCTCTCTAAGCTTTTGCTATGAGTAATTCATGGATCATCAAGAACGGCGTCGTCATCGACACCGAGCCGCAGCCCGTCGTGGTCGGCGAGGTCGACGTGCTCGTCAGGGACGGCAAGATCGCCGCGGTCGGGTCGGACCTGAGCGCGGAGGGCGTCGAGGAGATCGACGCGACCGGCATGATCGTGCTGCCGGGGTTCGTGGACAGCCACCGGCACACCTGGCAGGGGGCGATCAGGGCGGTCGCCCCCGACACCACGCTGGGCGACTACGTGGCGCACGTGCTGGGCGAGCTGGCGCCCCGCTTCGGGCCCGACGACGTCCACGCGGGGATCGCCGCGGGCGTGCGTGAATGCCTCGACGGCGGGATCACGAGCATGCTCGACTGGTCGCACGTGCAGTTCACGCCGGAGCACACCGACGCCGCCGTGGACGCGCTGACCGCCTCCGGCATCAGGGCCGTCTTCGGCTTCTGCTACGGCGGGGCGGACAAGGACCAGATGACGCCCGAGGGGCGCCGGGTCCGCGAGGCCCTCACCGGAGACCTGCTGACCATGGCGATCGCCGCGTTCGGCCCCGAGTTCGGCGACCTGGAGCGGGCGGCGAGTGAATGGCGCCTCGCTCAGGAGCTCGACGTGCCGGTGAGCGTCCACATGGGCGGCCACGGGGTCGAGAGCGCCGAACTCGGCCTGGACTTCCTCGACGCGCACGGCTTCATGGGCGGCCCTCGGACCACCTACATCCACGCCAACTACTACACCGACGAGCATCTCAAGCGCATCGCGGGCAGCGGTGGCAGCGTGTCGGTCTCGCCGTTCAGCGAGATGGCGCTGGCGATCGGATACCCCGTCACCGGAAGGGCGAGGGAGGCGGGCATTCCCGCCTCGCTCAGCGCCGACGCGGTGACCAGCGGGCCCGGCGACATGTTCGGGATGATGCGGGCCGCGCATGCCCTGGAGCGGGGCAGGCCCGAGGGGGCGGGGCTCGGGTTCACCACCCGTGACGCGCTGCGGATGGCCACGATCGAGGGGGCCGAGGTGGTCGGGCTCGCGGACGTCACCGGGTCGCTGCGCGTCGGCAAGCAGGCCGACCTGCAGCTCCTGCGGGCCGACACGCCCTCGATGGCCGGCGCGCAGGACGTGATCGGCGCGGTGGTGCTCAACGCGGACACCAGCGCGGTCGACACCGTGCTGGTGTCGGGGCGGATCCTCAAGCGCGGAGGCCGGCTGGTCACGGTGTGACACCCGCCCCTTGGCTGCTGGCTGTCCAGGGGCGGATCGGGTAGAAGCATTCGTCATGGGCACATGGGTCGACCGGATCGGCGCGGTCAAGGAATGGGGTCGCCGGACGACCGCGCGATCGAGGGTGCGATGGCACCCGGTCGACCACCTGCTCAGGACCGTGCAGCGGTACCAGCTGCAGAACGGCGACAGGCTGGCGGGGGCCGTCACCTACTTCGCGTTCCTGTCGCTCTTCCCGATCATCGCGCTGGCGTTCGCGCTGTTCGGCTACATCCTCCAGGAGCGGACCGAGATCCGCGAAGCGCTGGAGAAGTCCATCACCGAGCTGCTCCCCGGCCTCGCCGACCTCATCAACCTGGATGGGATCGCACAGGCGCGGACGAGCGCCGGAATGATCGGTCTGGTCGGTCTGCTGTACGCGGGGCTCGGCGCGGTCGACGCCCTGCGCGGGGCCCTGCGCGAGATGTCGATGACGACGACGCCGCCGCTCAACTTCTTCATCGGCAAGGCCCGCGACCTGGTCACGCTGCTCATGCTCGGTGTCACGCTCATCACCTCGGCGCTGGTCGGCGGGTTCGCCACCCAGGCGACGACGACCGTGGCGACGTTCCTCGGCGTGGAGACGTCGGCGGGGGCCGAGTTCACGCTGGCCGCGGTCGGCCTCGCGGCCAGCGTGGCGGCCGACTGGGTGCTGTTCCTCATCGTCCTGGGCTGGGTGGCCAGGACGACCAAGCCGTTCAAGGTCCTGGCCAGGGGAGCGGCACTGGGGGCGATCGGGTTCGGCGTGCTCAAGCAGGTGGCGACGCTGCTGCTGGCGGGCACGCTGAGCAACCCCGTGTACGGCACGTTCGCCGTGACGGCGGGGTTGCTGCTGTGGATCAACTTCTCGGCGCGGCTGACGCTCTACGTGGCCGCGTGGACCGCCACCTCGGGCCTGCACCCACCGCCCGACCCCACCCCCCTGCCGTCCTACGGGTACCTGCCGTGAGGCCCGTGAAACAGGCGACGTGACGGCGGCCCGCCGGAGTCCCGCTGGAGCGGCGTGACAGACGGGCGGTCAGCGGTGACCGCGGTGGGCTATCGGGGGCCTGCCGTACGCGAGGATCCACGGGCGGTCCTGCGCCTGCGGATGCCGTAGAACAGCAACCCCGCGCCGCCGAGCACGGCCCCGCCGATCGCGAGGGCGCCGATCGCGCGGCTCGTGGCGGGCTCCGAGGAGGCGCCCTGCGCCGGCGTGGCGGCGCGAGTGGCGGGCACGGCGGGCGCCTGCACCTGCTTCGTCGCCGGCTGGGCGGGCAGCGGGTCCACCAGCATGCCCACCGGAGCGACCTTGCCGCGCGTGGCGAAGCCCCAGTCGAGCAGGTGCTCGACCTCCTCCCAGAAGTAGCCGTCATGGCGCATGATCGTCACGATGATCGTGTGCCCGTTGCGGGTGGCCGCGCCGACGAAGCTGCCGAGGGCCTTGGAGGTCCAGCCGTTCTTGACGCCGACCATGCCCTTGTAGCGCCACAGCAGCTTGTTGTGGTTGCCGATCTCGTAGTAGCCCTTGGGCGCGGGGAAGCGTGAGGACTTGAGGCTGACGTACCTGCGGAACTCCGCATTGGCCAGGCCTGCGCGGGCGATCAGCGCCAGGTCGTAGGCCGAGCTGCTCTGTCCGGGTTTGTCCAGGCCGCTCGGCGTCTTGGCCACCGTGTCGTTGGCTTGCAGGCGTTTCGCCACGGCGTTCATTTCGGCGAGCGTCGCGGTGAGCCCGCCGTTCGCCTCGGCCAGCGCCATCGCCGCGTCGTTGCCCGAGGTGAGCATGAGCGCCTTGAACAGGTCGTCGACCTTGTAGATGGGCTTGGTGGACAGACCCACCGCGCTGCCCTCCTGGTTGACGGCCGTCCTGCTGGGCTTGACCTTGAGGTTCTTGTCGAGCTTGGGGATGAGCGCGAGCGCGGTGAGCGTCTTGAGCGTGCTCGCGGGCAGGTAGCGGCCGTGGGCGTTCTTGGCGGCGAGCACCTGCCCCGTCTCGGCGTCGGCGACGACGAAGGAGGTGGCCTTCGTCTTCGGCGGCGCCTTCACGCCCTTGGGCGCGACCAGGCCCTTGGCGGCCAGTTGGTCGCCGCCCAGCGGGCCGTCGGCGGCAGGCGGTGCGGCCAAGGCAGGGCCGGCGGCCAGAACGACCGTGGCCAGGAGTGCCGCGACCGGCACCAGTTTCGTCCCCATAGCGACCTCAGCGTAGCTTCGTGACATAGCGCATGAGGCGTCACTACCCGCCAAGCAGCAGAGAGATGGGCATGTCACGAAAGATCGCCGGATTCCTGATCATCATTGGTGCGTTCATGGTGTTCGAGTGGATCAACCTTGGATTCAACCTCGCCGAAGGGCATTCGACCGGCTTCTACGTGGTCCACGGCATACTCATCGCCGTGAACGTGGTCCTGGGCGTGGTGCTCGCCCTGATCGGCTGGCGTGGCTACATGGGCACGGCCCGTCGAGGGGGTTGATAAGAGCACGATCCGGGCAAATTCCCTGGCGCCCCCCGACGCACGCGCGCGCATGACGACGGGGAGGCGAGATGGCGGACGGCACGAGCCAGGCCGGGGCCGAAGAGTTCATGGAGAAGGTCTTCGCCGACTACGCAGGGGCGAACGCGGTGTTCATGGCCGCGATCGGGGATCGCCTGGGGCTCTTCAAGGACCTCGCGGACCGTGGGCCGGCTTCGGGTGAGGAACTGGCCGGCCGTACCGGCCTGACCGAGCGATACGTGCGCGAGTGGCTGGCGGGGATGGCCGCCGCCGGGTACCTGACACAGGACGACGGCGGCCGGTTCGGCCTGCCGGCCGAGCACGTCCCCGTGCTCGCCGAGGAGGCGGGGACGATGTTCCTCGGCAACGCCTTCTTCGACTACTCCACCAACTACGGCCAGAGCTTCCACGAGCTGCTGCGGGCCTTCCGTTCGGGCGGCGGCGTCTCGCAGGAGCTGTACGGGCCAGAGGTGGCCGAGTCCATCGACCGGTTCACCGCACCCTGGTTCGAGCACCAGCTCGTCCCCGTCTGGCTGCCGCTGATGCCCGAGGCGCGGGCCAAGCTGGAGGCCGGTGCCCAGGTCTGCGACGTGGGCTGCGGGCGTGGCCGCGCGCTGCTCAAGCTCGCGCAGGCGTTCCCCCGCAGCGAGCTGGTCGGCCTCGACCTGTACGAGCCGTCGATCCAGGCCGCGACCGAGCAGGCGCGCGAGGCGGGGGTGGGCGATCGGCTGCGGTACGAGCTCCACGACGCCGCCGAGGGGCTGCCCGGCACGTTCGACGTGGTCACCACGTTCGACGTGCTGCACGACTCGGCCGACCCCCTCGGGTTGCTGACCGCCATCCACGACGGCCTCGACCCGGACGGCAGGTACGTCTGCGTCGACATCAACTGCGCCGAACGCAGCCAGGACAACGCCGGTCCGATGGGCACCGTGCTGTAGGGCCTCAGCCTCGCCTACTGCCTGCCGGTCTCCCTGGCCAACGGCGGCATGGGCCTGGGCACCTGCGGCCTGCCGGAGGGCCGGTTGCGCGAGATGGCGCTCCAGGCAGGCTTCACCCAACTCAGGCGGCTGCCGCTCGACGACCCGTTCAACAACGTCTACGAACTCAGCCGCTAGCTTCGGGCGGATCAGCCTCCGCAGAGCGCCTGCCGGGTGATCCTGTGCAGTTCCTCGGCCTCCTCCCGCGAGTCGCCGATGCTGGTGAAGCCCAGCTTGCCGTGCTCGGGAACGGCGCCGAGCAGGTGGAACACGTTCCCCGTACGGCGCCGCCCGTCGAAGCCGAGCCCGAGCCTCTCGACCATCCGCACCACCTGGCCGGGCGTGTGGCCGCGCAGGCAGCCCGCCGAGCAGTTGTCGGTGGCGGTGTAGTACTTCGGCTGGTCCCCGCTCATCAGTAACCCCGTGGCGGGGTCGTAGACGGCGTCCGTGGTGAGCAGCGCCGCCCCGAACGGGTGGGTGGTGCCGCCGATGCGCAGGTTCACCTCGCACAGCAGCGCCGCGTAGCCCGCGTCGGTCTTCATCGCGAAGAAGTCCATGCCGAACAGGCCGACCACGCCTCGCTCCGCCAGCAGCTTGGCGATCTTGGTGGCGGAGGCGCTGACCTCCTGCCGGTACTCGATCCTGGCGGGGAACGTGCAGCCCTGGTAGACCGGGCCGTCGAGCACCTGGTCGTGGGTGGCGACGACGTCGTAGTGGCCGCCGGGGGTGATCCTGGCCAGCGCGCTGGGGTAGTAGAGCGGGCGGTGCTCGATGAACTCCTCCACCACCCCGCCCCGCTCGGCGAGCTTGGCCGCGAAGCCGGTCCAGGTCTCGTCCGCGCCCGCGGAGAACTCGGTGCGGGTCCAGTCGTCCTTGGGCACGATCGCGTTGCCGAGGCCCGAGTAGCCGTCGTTCAGCTTGACCATGACGCGCTCGCCGGGCAGCGAGAGCACGGCGTCCTCGATCTGCGACATCGTGTACAGGTCGCCGAAGCCGCGCGCCATCGGCACGCCCGCCTCCGTGCCGATCTCGCGCGCCCCGCTCTTGGAGCCGTAGTAGGCCAGCGAGGTCGCCGGACCGTAGATGGGGACGTTGAGTGACGCGGCGAGCTGCTCTTCCAGCTCGCTCATGACGAACGGCACCAGCCACGCGTCGTCCCCGATGACGCTCCGTACCCGGTCGATCACCTCGGGTCGGTCGAGCAGGGTCCTGGTGAGTGGCTGGCTGTGCGGATCGTTCACCGTGATCAGATGCAGCCGCCTGGCCGCGTCGTCCGGATCGGGGAGGAAGCTGAAGTAGTAGTCGACGATCTCCTGATCGATCGGCGTCGAGGAGAGGTAGACCACCGAGATGCCCGGCGCGCGCAGGGTCAGCAGGAGGAAGAGCAGACGCTCCTCGTAACACCTTGCTGCCTTGATGCGGCGGAGCTCATCCTGCGGCAGGGAGAGCGAGGGTACGACCACCAGGGTCCCCTCGCTCGGCTCGAAGATGCTCAAGCGTGCATGCTTCCCCCCGAACGGGATATTAGTGATCATATAGCGAGTGAAACACGCATTCTTCTCATTGGCATGCATCGCCGCAGTGTGATCACCAGGACAGAAGGTGACAGGATTTGGAACGGGGCCAACGTTTGGCAGTGGCCACAACGGGTGACAATTTACTGATCCGATGTGACTATTTCCGGACCACGTAAGCCCCCACACAGCGTGACGACCTGCGGTTACGGGCATGCCTCAGCCCAACTTTTGGTGTAGTTGTCCGCGCGAAGGTCAGCAGGGGAGATAAAGTCGATGGCATCGCCATCGGGCTTACGGCCAATCCCGCTCATCGCTCGGGTGTGTGGCATTCGCTTCACCGGGCAGCTTCCCCGACCGGGCGGCTGAATCGCGTGATCGCAGGAGGATACGGCGCAATGAGCCGTGCGACGGCGCTGTCGCACGTGACAGGACGGTGACTAATGCAGGGACGTGAGCTGCGGGGGGAACTCGACGCGTTCCTGGCGGAGAACGAGCAGGATCTGGTGGCCTTCCGTCGCGACCTGCACATGCACCCAGAACTGGCCTTCGCCGAGTACCGCACGACCCAGAAGATCGCCGAGAGGCTCACGGCCGCGGGTCTCAACCCCTGTGTGCTCCCCCGAGGCACCGGTCTGATCTGCGAGGTCGGCAGCGGCGACGGGCCCACGATCGCGCTCCGCGCCGACATCGACGCGCTCGCCCTTCCCGACGAGAAGGACGTGTCGTACCGGTCGACCGTCCAGGGCGTCTGCCACGCCTGCGGCCACGACGTGCACACCACGATCCTGCTCGGCACCTCGCTGTTCCTCGCCCGCCAGGCCGCCGAAGGGCTGCTGCCGGGGCGGGTGCGCCTGCTGTTCCAGCCCGCCGAGGAGCTGCCGGGCGGCGCGCTCGAGGTCATGGCCCACGGCGGCATCAGCGGCGTCGAGCGCATCTTCGGCCTCCACTGCGACCCCCGCGTCGACGTCGGCCAGGTCGGCCTCAAGGCCGGTCCCATCACCTCCGCCTGCGACAAGATCGCCATCCGCGTCAGCGGCCCTGGCGGCCACACCGCCAGGCCACACCTGACCGCCGACCTCGTCTTCGCCCTGGCCAAGATCCTCACCGAGCTGCCCGCCGGGCTCTCCCGCAGGGTCGACCCCCGCTCGTCGCTCTCGCTGGTGTGGGGCCGCGTCGAGGCGGGCTCCGCCGCCAACGCCATCCCTGACGACGGCATCGCCGAGGGCACCGTCCGCTGCCTGGACGAGTCGGCGTGGCACGCCGCGCCCGACCTCATCAAGGCGCTGCTGGAGTCGGTCGCGGGCGCGTACGGCGTCGAGGCGACCATGGACTACAGCCGCGGCGTCCCGCCGGTCGTCAACGACGAGGACAGCGTCCAGATGCTCGCCGAGGCCGCCGAGCGGGCGCTCGGGCCAGGCACGGTCGTTCCCACGCAGCAGTCGCTGGGCGGGGAGGACTTCGCGTGGTACCTCGAGTCGATCCCCGGCGCGTTCGCCAGACTCGGCACGCGCTCGCCTGGCGGGCTCGACTACGACATCCACCAGGGCACCTTCGACGTCGACGAGAGCGCGATCGGCAGCGGGGTGCGCTTCATGGCGGCGACCGCGCTGACCGCCCTCTGGGACGGTCACCGTCCCGGCCAGGTGGCCGAGCAGACGGTGGTCGAACTCATCTGACGGGCTCAACGGCATGAGCCTGCGCACGGGCGAGCTCCGCGAGTGGGCCCGGGTGCGGCAGGGCGCGATCAGCGCATTCCGCCGATCGATCAGCCGACGCGCGGGGATTCGGTACGGCCGCGCTTGAGCTCGAAGAATCCCGGAGTGCCGGTGACCAGCACCATGCCGTCCCACAGCCGGCCTGCCGCCTCGCCTCGCGGTACGGGGCTGACCACAGGACCGAAGAAGGCGCTGGACCGCCCGTCCGCGCCCGGCACGTGGACGGCCGGGGTGCCCAGGTCCTCGCCCATGGGGTCGAGTCCCGCACGATGGCTCAGGCTGAGGGCGTCGTCGTAGTCGGTGACCTCAGCCGCGTCGGCGAGCTCGACGGCCACGCCGAGCTCGCTGAGCACGCTGATGTACAGTTCCCGGTCGATCGGCGCCTTGTCGTGGTGGATGCGATTGCCGAAGGCGGTGTACAGCTCTCGCAGCATCGGTGTGCCGTACTTCTGCTCGGCGGCGATGAGCACGCGGACCGGGCCGAGCGTGTCGGACAGCCACCGCTCGTACCACGGTTCGAGCCCCTCGCGGTCCCGGTTGAGCAGCCACAGGCTCATCACGTGGAAGCGAACCCGTACGTCCCTGACGCGCTCGACCTCCAACAGCCAGCGTGAGGTGTTCCATGCCCAGGGGCACTTGGGATCGAACCACATATCGGCGACAGTCACCGGGCCACGCTCCTCATCTCATGGTCATCCGTCCGGCCACCCATCCAACGCCCGCGCCCATGGCCCGCTGAAGTGCCAATCTCTGACCATCTGAATGGGCCAAGGCCGGGTCGCCACGTGGGCGGCAGTCATGGGGACGGCGAGCGGCCATGGGAGCCGCTCGCCGTTCTCCGGAAGGTCGCCGCCTAGGAGAGGCGGCCGAGGACGACCGGCAGTTCCAGCGACGAGACCCCCGGTGAGAGCTCCACCTTCGTCCCCGCCGGGTAGCGCAGCGTGAAGTCGTAGTCCGTCGACGTCAGCACGAGCCCGATCTTGTGTCCCTTCTTGAACAGGTAGTCCTGCGGCTGGAAGTCCCAGCGGAACGTGTAGGGCTTGCCCGCCCTGATCGGATCCGTCCGGTCCGCGCCGTTCCGGTTCCGCACGTCGAGCCACCCCCGTGAGACGATCTTGTAGGGCGCCGAGACGGTTCCGTGCCGGTAGATGGACGTGCAGCCGCTCTCGCCGGGGACCGCCTCGCCGTAGCAGTACTGCTGTCCCGTGTTCACCAACCGCCCGTTGGACCTGGTGTCGGTGCCGTAGTCGACGAGCAACGCGGTCAGGTACGGCGAGGCCCCGTCCTTGAACGACGCCCGCACCGAGACCCTGGGCGTGCCGGAGATCCTGACGTCGGTCTGCAGCGGGCTGGTCAGGTAGGCGAGCCTGTTGGGATCGGCGGCGGGCGCCGACTCGACGAGTTGTTCGGCTGTGCGCGTGTTCTGGTCGACGTAGGACTCGCGTCCGGACAGCGGCCGGGGGAGCAGGCCCAGCTTGGCGGAGGAGCCGAGCCAGAGCCGTACGGGAAGCGTTCCGGGCAGCGGCCAGGTGGCGTGCTGCCCCCACTGACCTGGCCCGATCTCCACGTCGGCCTGCGGTTCGCTCATGATGCCCGTGTCGATCCCGTAGAGCCAGTGGTCGAACCACAGGTGGAGCTGCCGCAGCCACTCGACGGTCCTGACGTTGAACGGGTCGGCGTGCGAGCCCTGGTGCAGCCAGATCTTGCGGGGAACGTGCCGCTTGGCGAGAGCCTGCCACCATTGGGCGGCCTGCTTGGTCTTGACGTTCCAGTCGTTGAGCCCGTGGACGAGGAAGACGCTGGCCTTGACCTTGTCGACGTTGACGAGGAAGTCGCGCGCGGCCCAGAAGTCGCTGTAGTCGCCGGTGATCCGGTCCTGGGCGGCGGTGAGCTCGTCCATCACGGGGGCGCAGATCTCCTTGCCCGCCCTGGTGAGTACGGCTTTCGCCATGACGTCGGCGTCCTCGCCCTGGTAGCCGCCCGGCGCGAGGACACCGCCGTTGGCGCGGTAGTAGTCGTACCAGGAGGAGATGGCGGCGATCGGCACGATCGTCTTGAGCCCTTCGACGCCCGTGGCGGCCACCTGGTTGGGCAGCGTGCCGTTGTAGGAGACGCCGATCATGCCGACGTTGCCCGTGGACCACGAGGCGGTGACGGGGTTGCCCGCGGCGTCGAAGCCCTTGGCCCTGCCGTTCAGCCAGTCGATGACGGCCTTGGGGCCCGCGGTCTCCTGCGCGTCGCCCGTGGTGGGGCAGCCGGTGGACCTGCCGCTGCCGAGGCTCTCGACCCTGGCCACGGCGTAGCCGCGGGGGACGAAGTAGTTGTCGTAGTAGCCGGGGAAGGTCTCGACCGCGGCCTTGGTCTCGGCGGCGCGGATGCCGGGGAGCGGGTTGCCGTTCTCGTCGACGTCGACCTTGTGGTTGGGGACGCTGCCGTCGATGCCCGCGTAGTAGGGGCTGGCCTCCATGATGATCGGGACCTTGAGTCCCGAGTCGGTTTCCTTCGGGCGGAGGAAGTCCGCCGCTACTCTGTCGTTCTGGCCGTCGCGGTCGCTGTCGACGCCTTCGACCTCGACGAAGACGGTCTGCTTGACGGCGTCTGCTCTGGAGTAGATGGGTTGGGTGGGCCCTGTGTCGGATAAGGCGGGATTCGCGCCCGCCGCCGCGATCAGCACGGCGGTCAGCGGGACCGCGATCGTTCTCCGGATGCGCATGGGGGGTGCTCCAGGTGGTATGTGAAATTTCTAGCCATCCAACGAAATCTCAAGCTTGACGGCAAGATCTTGACTTATGGCAAAGTTGGGTAAAGGCGTCTTGGGAGATCCGGAACCCACTCATAATCTGCAGGTCAGGTGCCCCTAGCCCGCTCTCAGGTCACAGACGCGCCTGATGTCGATAACGGAGCGGTTGCGGACCTGTGTGCCGGTTTGGACTGTCATGGCCGAACAACTATCTTCCGTGCAGGGTTGCCGTGCGTTTCTTCGCGCGTGCGATGAAAGTTGGACGGCGGGGAAATGGAAGGAGTCGACTTGCTCAGCAAGCGATTCGGCAGGATTGCGGTCGGCACCGTCGCTGGTGCCATGCTCATGGCGGCCGCGGCATGTGGTGGTGGCGGGAGCACCGGCGCGACCAGCTCCGCCGCTCCGGACACGGGTGCGGCCAGCGAGCCCGCGAAGGCCAGCGGGCTGAAGGTCGGTCTCGCCTTCGACGTCGGCGGTCGCGGTGACAAGTCCTTCAACGACGCCGCCTACGCGGGCCTGGAGCAGGCTCAGAAGGAGCTCGGCGCGGAGATCAAGGAGCTCAGCCCCGCTGCTGACGGCTCCAACCGCGGTGAGCTGCTGCGCCAGCTGGCCGAGGCGGGCTACAACCCGATCATCGGCGTCGGCTTCGCCTACGGCGAGGACATCAAGAAGGCGGCTGAGGAGTACACGGACGTCCAGTTCGCCGTCGTCGACTCCGCCTCGAACGCCTCGAACGTGACGGGCCTGCTGTTCGCCGAGGAGCAGGGCTCCTACCTGGCGGGCGTCGCCGCCGCGCTGAAGAGCAAGGCGAACCACGTCGGCTTCGTCGGTGGCGTCGAGAACGACCTGATCAAGAAGTTCGAGGCGGGCTTCGCCGCCGGTGTCAAGGCCACCAAGCCCGACACCAAGCTCGACGTGAAGTACCTCACCCCCGACGGTGACTTCAGCGGCTTCAAGGCCCCCGACAAGGGCAAGATCGCCGCCGAGAAGATGTACCAGGACGGCGCGGACATCGTCTACCACGCTTCGGGCGACTCGGGCACCGGTGTGTTCCAGGCCGCCGCCGCGGCCAAGAAGGTGGCCATCGGCGTCGACTCCGACCAGCGCCAGACCGTCAAGGACGCCGCGCTGCAGCCGGTCATCATGACCTCGATGATCAAGCGCGTCGACGTCGGCGTGTTCCAGTTCATCAAGGCGTTCCAGGGCGGCGCCAAGGGCGGCAAGAACGAGATCTACGACCTGAAGGTCGACGGCGTGGGTCTGTCCACCACCGGTGGCGAGATCGACGACATCAAGGAGCAGATCGACGCCGCCAAGAAGAAGATCGTGGACGGCGAAATCACCGTTCCGAGCAAGCCGTAATCTGGGTAGGAACCCACGAGGCCATGGAAGGCCCGGGCGTGCCCCGGGCCTTCGCTCTATCCCGGCTCTCCAGGAGACCGTATGAGCTCGGACACCCTCGCCCCGGCGAAACCCGCCGTCGAGCTGGAGGGCATCACCAAGCGTTTTCCCGGCGTCGTCGCCAACCATGACATCCGCATCACCATCGAGGCGGGCACCGTCCACGCCATCTGTGGTGAGAACGGCGCGGGCAAGTCGACCCTGATGAAGATCCTTTACGGCATGCAGAAGCCGGACGAGGGCCAGATCAGGGTGAACGGCCAGGACGTCAGCTTCCGCACCCCGAGCGACGCGATCTCGGCCGGGATCGGCATGGTCCACCAGCACTTCATGCTGGCCGACAACCTGACCGTGCTGGAGAACATCGTCCTCGGCGCGGAGCCGAAGAGCGGCGGCCGCCTGGACGTGGCCGGCGCCCGCAGGCGTATCAGTGAGCTGGCCGAGGCCCACGGCCTGCGCGTCGACCCCGACCGCCTGGTCGAGGACCTCGGCGTCGGCGACCGCCAGCGCGTGGAGATCCTCAAGGTCCTCTACCGCGGCGCGCGCATCCTCATCCTCGACGAGCCCACGGCCGTCCTCGTGCCGCAGGAGGTCGAGGAGCTCTTCGACAACCTGCGCGAGCTCAAGGCCGAGGGTCTCACCGTCATCTTCATCTCGCACAAGCTCGACGAGGTGCTCAGCATCGCCGACGAGATCACCGTGATCCGTCGCGGCACCACCGTAGCGAGCCTGCCGCGCAGCCAGGTCACCAGCGCCCGCCAGCTCGCCGAGCTGATGGTCGGCAGCGAGCTGCCCACTCCCGAGACCCGCGAGTCCACGGTCACCGACACCGTCCAGCTGGCGATCTCCGGCCTGACCATCGAGGCCGACGGCTTCCGCCCGCTGCCCAAGGGGGTCTCGGTCCAGGAGTTCACGCGGGGCAGGCGGCTGCTGCTCGACGACGTGTCGTTCGAGATCCGCAAGGGCGAGATCGTCGGCATCGCGGGCGTCGAGGGCAACGGCCAGTCCGAGCTCATCGAGGCGATCATGGGCATGCGCGAGGCGTACGGCCGGATCACGCTCGGCGTCGAGGACATCAGCGAGTGGTCCACGCTCAAGCGTCGTGAGGCGGGCATCGGCTACATCCCCGAGGACCGCCACCGCCAGGGCCTGTTGCTGGAGGCCTCGCTCTGGGAGAACAGGGTTCTCGGCCACCAGACCAGGAAGCCCGCCCGCAAGGGCATCTGGATCGACAGGAAGGCCACCAAGGCCGACACCGAGCGCATCGTCAAGGAGTACGACGTGCGCACCCCCAGCGTCGACACCCTCGCGCTGGCCCTGTCGGGCGGCAACCAGCAGAAGCTGATCGTCGGCAGGGAGATGAGCGGCGAGCCCTCGTTCCTCATCGCCGCGCACCCGACCAGAGGCGTGGACGTCGGCGCCCAGGCCTCCATCTGGGACCACCTGCGCAACGCCAGGGCCGCGGGCCTGGCCGTGCTGCTGATCTCGGCCGACCTCGACGAGCTGATCGGCCTGTCCGACACCCTGTACGTGATCTACAGGGGCAGGCTGGTCGCCAAGCTCGACCCGGCACAGGTGACGCCCGAGCAGCTCGGCGGCTACATGACAGGCGCCATCACCGAGGAAGGGTCATGATGCCCGCAGGGCTCAATCGCGTGCTTCTGACGGTGGGCGGCGCCGTCGTCGCCATCGTCCTGGCCATGGTGATCTCCAGCGTGGCCATCCTCGCCGCGGGAGCCGACCCGCTGGCCGCGTTCGGCGCGTTCTTCGACTTCGGCGAGACTCCCAACACCGTGGTCAACGGCATCGCCACGGTGGTCAACAGGGCGGTCCCGCTGTTCATCGCCGGTCTCGCGGTGGCGGTGGGCTTCAGGATGAACCTCTTCAACATCGGCGTCGAGGGGCAGTACCGCATCGCGGCCGTCTGCGCCGCCTACGTGGGCGCGAGCTTCTCCGCGCCCGCGCCGATCCAGATCGCGGTCATCATCGTCGTGGCCGCGGCCGTCGGCGGCCTCTACGCGCTGATCCCCGCCCTGATGAAGGTCGGCAGGGGCGTCAACGAGGTCATCTCGACCATCATGCTCAACTACATCGCGATCGCCCTGGCCGCCTTCCTGGTGCGCGGGCCCTTCCAGGGGCCGCGGCCCGCGGGCCAGCTGACCGTGCAGACCGCCGACATCCCGCAGTCGGGCTGGTTCCCGAACTTCAACTTCCTGTTCACGATGTTCGGGCTGCCAGCCCCGCGCGGCGCGGGCCTGTGGGGCTTCCTCGGCGTGGCGATCGTGCTCGGCATCGCGCTGTGGGTGGTGCTCGAGCGCACCCGCTTCGGCTTCGACGTCAAAGCCAGCGGCCTCAACTCCATCGCCGCGCTCGCCTCGGGCGTCAAGCCCAAGAAGATGATCATCTCGGCGATGGTGCTGTCCGGCGCGATCGCGGGCCTCATCGGCCTGCCGGAGATCCTCGGCCGCACCCACAACTACGGCTCCAGCTTCACGGCGGGCCTCGGTTTCCTCGGCATCGCCGTGGCGCTGCTCGGCCGTAACAAGCCGGTCGGCATCGCGATCGCGGCCCTGCTGTTCGGCTTCCTCGACAGGGCGCAGGGGCCGCTGCAGTTCGCGGACGTGCCGCCCTCGGTCATCATGATCATGCAGGGCACGATCGTGCTGCTGGTGGTCATCGCCAACGAGATCACCGGCCGGATGGCGCTCCGCCAGGAGGAACGGCGGGCCGCACGCGAGCTCGCCACGACTAACCGCGTAGAGGTGGCCGCATGAGCGCCGTCGAGGCACGCAAGGTCAGGAAGTACCACCTCACGCTGATCGGCGTCGCGGTGCTCATCCTGCTGCTCTCCCTGGTGAGGGTCATCACCGGCAAGGTCGACATCACCTCGTCCGGCACCTTCCAGGCGGCGCTGGTGCTGGCCGTACCCATCGGACTGGCCGGTCTCGGCGGTCTGTGGGCGGAGCGGGCCGGTGTGGTCAACATCGGTCTCGAAGGCATGATGGTGCTCGGCACCTGGTTCGCCGGTTGGGCGGGCTACCAGTGGGGCTGGGCCGCCGCGCTGGTCGCGGGGCTCGTGGCGGGCGCGATCGGCGGCCTGATACACGCGATCGCCACCGTCGGCTTCGGCGTCGACCACATCATCAGCGGCGTCGCGATCAACCTGCTGGGCCCAGGCATCACCAGGTTCCTGTCCGAGGTCCTGTACGCCGAGGGCACCCCCGCCGCCGATGCCGGAGCGGGCATCACCACCTCGCCCGCGCTGGCCTCCAAGGCGCCCGAGGTGAGCCTGCCGCTGTTCTCCTCGGGGCCCGACCTGCTCGGCGCGGTGGAGAACACGCACTGGTTCCTCGTCTCCGACGTCGCCGGCATCCTGCGCGGGCTCACCCACGACGTGGGCCTCCTGGTCATCGTGGCCGTCGCGCTGATCCCGCTGACCTACTTCGTGCTCTGGTGGACGGCGTTCGGCCTCCGGCTGCGCTCGGCGGGCGAGAACCCGTGGGCGGCCGAGTCGCTCGGCGTGAACGTCTACCTCACCAAGTACATCGCGACCGTCATCTCGGGCGCGCTGGCCGGGCTCGGCGGCGTGTTCCTGGTCTTCTTCACCTCCAAGTACGTCGAGGGCCAGACGCAGGGCCGCGGCTTCATCGGTCTCGCCGCCATGATCTTCGGCAACTGGCGGCCAGGCGGGCTCGCCGTGGGCGCCTCGCTGTTCGGCTACGCCAACAGCCTGCAACTGCGCAGCTCGGCGGCCGTGACCGGCTTCTTCCTGTTCGGCGCGATCCTGCTGCTCATCTACGTGGGCAACAAGATCAGACTGCTGCTGTCGTCGCGGAGCGAGACGCCCGCCGCTGCCGTCGCGGGCGCGAAGGAGTACACCATCATGGCCTTCGCAGCGGGCGGCATGGTCGTCCTGCTGTGGCTGTGGATGACGGTCGACCGCCTGCCGAACGAGTTCGTCTTCATCACCCCGCACGTCCTGACGCTGCTTGTGCTCCTGGTCGCCTCCCAGCGCCTGCGGATGCCCAAGGCGGACGGCGTGCGCTACCGCCGCGGGGAGCAGCATTGAGCATCGACTGGGACGCGCTCAGGGACGAGGCCACGCAGGCGATGCAGAACGCCTACGCGCCCTACTCCAAGTTCCCCGTGGGCGCCGCGGCCGTGGTCGACGACGGGCGCGTCGTCACCGGCTGCAACGTGGAGAACGCCTCCTACGGCCTCGGCCTGTGCGCCGAGTGCGGCCTCGTCTCGGCGCTGCACGCCACCGGCGGCGGCCGGCTGGTCGCCTTCACCTGCGTGGACGGCCACGGCGAGCTCCTCATGCCGTGCGGGCGCTGCCGCCAGCTCCTCTTCGAGTTCGGCGGCGAGGAGCTGCTGGTCGAGACGCCGGACGGGCCCAGGCGGATGGGCGACATCCTGCCCTACGCCTTCGGGCCCGACGATCTTTCCAGAGGGGCCTGACCATGGACGTCATCGACGTCATCGTCACCAAGCGCGGCCGTGGCGCGCTCACCACCGCGCAGATCGACTGGGTGATCGACGCCTACACCCGCGGCGACGTGGCCGACGAGCAGATGTCCGCCCTGGCCATGGCGATCCTGCTCAACGGCATGGACCGGCGCGAGATCGCCGACTGGACCCAGGCGATGATCCGCACCGGCGAGCGCATGGACTGGTCGATGCTCGACCGCCCGACCGCGGACAAGCACTCCACCGGCGGCGTCGGCGACAAGATCACTCTGCCGCTCGCGCCGCTCGTGGCGGCGTGCGGGGCCTACGTCCCCCAGCTGTCGGGCCGCGGCCTCGGCCACACCGGCGGCACCCTGGACAAGCTGGAGTCGATCCCCGGCTGGCAGGCGTCGCTGTCCAACGAGGAGATGCTCTCCGTGCTGCGCGACGCGGGCGCGGTGGTCTGCGCGGCGGGCTCAGGCCTCGCCCCCGCCGACAAGAAGCTGTACGCGCTGCGCGACGTGACGGGAACGGTCGAGTCGATCCCGCTGATCGCCTCGTCGATCATGTCGAAGAAGATCGCTGAGGGGACCGGGTCGCTGGTCCTCGACGTCAAGGTCGGCTCGGGCGCGTTCATGAAGGACGTCGACTCGGCCCGCGAGCTCGCCGCCACCATGGTGTCCCTCGGCGCCGACGCGGGCGTCCGCACCGTCGCGCTGCTCACCGCGATGGACCGGCCGCTGGGCCTGGCCGTGGGCAACGCGCTGGAGGTCGCCGAGTCGGTCGAGGTCCTCGCGGGCGGCGGGCCCTCGGACGTCGTGGAGCTGACGGTACGGCTGGCCAGGGAGATGCTCGAGGCCGCCGGCGTGTCCGGCAAGGACCCCGCCGAGGCGTTGAAGGACGGCTCGGCGATGGACGCGTGGCGCCGAATGATCACCGCGCAGGGCGGGGACCCGGACGGGGTGCTGCCCAGGGCGGCGGAGACGATGACTGTGTCGTGCCCCGCCTCCGGCGTGCTGACGCGGCTGGACGCCTACGGGGTCGGGCTGGCCGCCTGGCGTCTGGGGGCGGGCAGGGCGCGTAAGGAGGATCCCGTGTCGTTCGGGGCGGGCATCACGCTGCACGCCAAGCCGGGGGACCTGGTGCGGGAGGGGCAGCCGCTGCTGACCCTGCACACCGACGAGACGGCCCGGTTCTCGCGGGCGCTGGAGGCGCTGGAGGGCGCCTACGAGGTCGGACCCGCTTCGAACTCGGACCTGCTCCCGCTGGTCATCGACCGCATCACGGCCTGAGCATGCGGATCGGGTCGCCGACGTGGACCAGGCCGGGGCGCACGACCTCGGCGTAAGCGCCCACGCACGCTCGCGGCCCCATCCCCGGCAGCGGCTCGACCCTGTTGTGCGCGGCGGGCACCTTGAGCGCCGAGGTGTCCCGCGGCAGCGTCCCGTGTTCGAGGGTGGGGATCGCGCACCGGGGCGTCGGCACGGTGATC
Source organism: Nonomuraea sp. NPDC049152 (assembly GCF_040648355.1). NCBI lineage: Bacteria > Bacillati > Actinomycetota > Actinomycetes > Streptosporangiales > Streptosporangiaceae > Nonomuraea > Nonomuraea sp. NPDC049152. The sequence continues at coordinate 125,407 of NZ_JBEZDO010000017.1, forward strand.
CGCAGCACGACCTCGTCCCCGACGGCCACCTCACTGCCCAGCCAGCCGTTCTCCACGTAGCCCTCGCCTGCCGTACGGATGACCAGGTTGGGCCGGTAACGGATGGCGTCGGCGGGCGAGCCGGAGGGGCCCGCGGCGCCGACGGCCGCGAGCGTCGAGGTGGCGAGCAGGTGGACGGGCGCGTAGTCGAAGAACGTGCCGGGCGCTCCGCCGCCCAGCCTGCCCTGCTCGACGCCCACCTCGGCGGTGACGCCCGAGGCCAGCACCTCTTCAGGGACGGCCCTGTCCAGGGTGGCGCCCTCGGGCGGCGTGCCGGTGAGCGTCACCCTCCGCCCGATCGCGAGCGACAGCACCTCGTCGATGTCGGGGTCGTCGCTGTGGACGGTCTTGCCGTCGGGCAGGGTGATGCGCGCGCGGCCGCCGTCCGTGACGGCCGCGAGGGTGAGCATGGCGCGCCACAGACGGGGGTTCTTGGGGCTGGCGACCTTGCCCGTCTCGCTGTCGAGCAGGGCCAGGCGCCGGTCTCCCGCGAGGCCGAGCGTGGTCAGCTCGGCCTCGGCGACGTCCTCGCCCAGCAGGCCTTTGACGGGGTGTCGTCGCATCCGTTCGACTGTGCCGAGTTCCACGATCACGCATCCTCTCGTTCGTCATGACCATAATGGAGCTACGGACCTGACTGAAAGGGGATGCGCCCGTCTCGACGGGCTCAGCGGAACTTGCCGGCGTTCTCCGCGGCCCACTGGGCGAACGTGCGCGGGGCGTGGCCGGTGACGTCGTACACCACGGAGTTGACGATGTTGGACTCCTCGGGCACGTTGCCGAAGACGTCGATCAGGAAGTCGATCATCTCCTGCGGCGTCCCCTCCGCGGCCATCCGTTCCCTGGCCTGCTCCGGAGTGAGCTCGACGAACTCGATCTCCCTGCCGAGCGCCTCACCGATGAGACGGACCTTGTCGCGCGTGGTCAGCCGCTCGGGCCCGGTCAGGGGATAGACCTTACCGCCGTGCCCGTCCTCCACCAGCGCGGTCGCCGCGACGGCCGCGATGTCGGCCTCGTGCACCAGGGCCGTGGTCGCGTCGCCGAACGGCTCGCGCACCACACCCTCGGTGCGTACGGCGTCGGCCCACTTCAGCGAGTTCGACATGAACTCCGTCGGACGGATGTGCGTCCACGGCAGGTCACCGGCCCTGAGTGCGGGCTCGAGCGTGCTCTCGTCCCATCCGCCCAGGACGGTCACCCTGCGCACGCCCGCCTTGCGGGCCAGCTCGACGATGTCCTGGCCGTTCGGCAGCGGCGCGTAATCGTCCCCGCCGAAGTTGATCAGGTGGACCGCCGTCACGCCGTCGAAGGCCGCCTGCAGGGTGTCCGTGGCGGCCAGGTCGCCCGCCACGACCTGCACGCCCTCGGGGAAGGCGGCCTTGCCGGGGTCGCGGGTCAGGGCGCGCACGGGGTGGCCCGCCTCGGCCAGCTGGGCGACGATGTGGCGGCCGACGGTACCGGTGGCCCCGGTCACGAGGATGGTCATCACGTGCTCCTTAGACGCTTGGCTGCGGTGTCAGGAGCAACACTAGGAAGCAACGCGGAAAGGTTGATTCCGCATTTGGAGAGGGATTACGCCGGGACGAAGACGCCGGTCAGAACCGCCCGATGGGTGGGCAGCGCGGCCGCGTGCCGGGCCCGTCCCTCGTCGGTGATGCAGACGAAGACGCCTCGCCGGTCCATGTGGCAGGCTCCGCGGCTGACGAGCCCGGCCTTCTCCAGGCGGGCGACGACCCGCGAGAGGGCGCTCTGGCTCAGGTGCACCTCGTCGGCGAGCTCCTGCACGCGGAACTTCTTGCAGTCGTTGAAGACAATGCGATCGAGCACCTCGAACTCGCTGGCGCCGAGATCGTGCTTCTCGCCGAGCTCACGCTCCAGCGCGCACATGGTTTTCGCGTGTTTGGCCAGCACATCGTGCCAGGCCAGGACCACGGCCTCCTCGTCCATGACGCGGAGAATACCATCAGGTAAACTTCCATGCAACCGCATTAAATTCGGTTGCATTAAATGCAGATGCATGTAGTCTCTGTCCTCATGTCCTCCACTTCTGCTCGTACTGCTGGGTGGGGCGCGCTCGCCGTGCTCTGCGCTGTGATCTTCCTTGACGCTCTTGACGTGTCGATGGTCGGCGTCGCGCTGCCGGCCATCCAGTCCGACCTCGGACTCTCTCCTTCTTCTCTCCAGTGGGTGGTCAGCGGCTACGTACTGGGTTACGGCGGTCTTCTTCTGCTCGGGGGCAGGACCGCCGACCTGCTCGGGCGGCGCAGGGTCTTCCTGGCCGCGCTGGGCGTCTTCGCGGTGGCCTCGTTGCTCGGTGGCATCGTGGACGACGGCACGCTGTTGATCGCGGCCCGTTTCATCAAGGGTATGAGCGCGGCGTTCACCGCCCCGGCCGCATTGTCGATCATCACCACGACCTTTCCCGAGGGGCCGGAGCGCAACAGGGCGCTGAGCGTGTTCACCGCCTCGGGCGCCAGCGGCTTCTCGCTCGGCCTCGTGCTGTCCGGTCTGCTCACCGAGCTCGACTGGCGGGCGACGTTCCTGATGCCGGTACCGGTCGCGATCATCGCGCTGGTCGCCGCCGTCAAGGTGCTGCCCAAGGGCCAGGAGGAGCGGGCCGAGGGCGGCTACGACCTGATCGGCGCGTTCCTGATCACCGCTTCGATGCTGCTGCTGGTGTTCACGGTCGTCCAGGCGCCCGAGGCGGGCTGGCTGTCCCTGCGCACGCTCGGCTCGCTCGTGGTGTCGTTCGCCCTGCTGGGCCTGTTCGTCTTCGCCGAGCTGAGGGTCAAGCACCCGCTGGTACGGCTCGGCCTGCTCCGCTCGGCCCCGATCGTCAGGGCCAACCTGGGCCTGGTCATCCTGTTCGGCTCCTACGTCGGCTTCCAGTTCGTGGCCATGCAGTACTTCCAGAACCTGCTGCACTGGTCGGCCATGCAGACCGCGCTCGCGTTCCTGCCCGCCGGTGTGCTCGTGGCGGTGACCTCGACCAAGATGGGCGACTTCGCCGACAGGTTCGGCACGGCCAAGCTCATCGTCATCGGTTCGGCCGCGCTGGCCGGCGGCTACGCCATCTTCCTCGGGATCGACGAGAACCCGAGCCTGGGCGGCCTGGTCATCCCCGGCATGGTGCTTCTGGGCATCGCGTTCGCGCTGTCCTTCCCCTCGCTCAACATCCAGGCCACCAACGGCGTGCACGATGACGAGCAGGGCCTGGCCTCCGGCCTGCTGAACACCTCGGGCCAGGTCGGCGGGGCGATCGTGCTGGCCGTGGTCACCGCGGTGCTGACCTCGGGCTCGCAGTCCGGCATCACCATCGACTCGCTCAAGACCTCGATCACCGTGCCGCTGATCCTGGCGGTGGTGGGCCTGCTGATCTCGGCCACGGGGCTGAGCTTCCGCAAGGCTCCCGCGGTCGAGGCTGAAGAGGCCAAGGTCTACGAAACCGTCTGATCACCTCAACCGAGAACGGCCTCCCTGCGAAGGGGGGCCGTTCTCTCATGTCATGAGCAGTCGAGCCTGGCGCCACAGATCGTCCAGGACCGAAGGGTCGTTGGAGATCTTGGCGAACAGCACCATGCCCTCCAGCTGAGCCACCAGCGCCCTGGCCGTGGAACGCTCGCCGCCGGGCCCGAGGGCGCCGTGGACCAGGTCGACCTGCTCGTCGAAGATCTGTTCCAGCCTGGCCCTGACCACCTCGTCCTGGTTGCTCAGCTCCAGCGCCAGGTTCGCCAGCAGGCAGCCGTTGATCACACCGCTGCTCTCCTTGGAGAGTCGCTGGGCCTCGGTCTGGTCGCGAAAGAGTCGTTCGAGCCCCGCGCCGGCGAGCGTGCCCACCCAGTCGGCCCGCTGCTTGCGCCAGTGCTCGTCGATGACCTCGAGAGTGAGTGCCTGCTTCGACTCGAAGAAATGGTAGAAGCTGCCCTTCCTGACGTCGGCCTTCGCGCAGATCTCCGCGACGCCGATGCTTCCGTAGCCACGGCTGTGGATCAGCTCGCAGGCGGCGTCGAGAAGGCGCTCGCGGGCGTTGCTCTGTCGTCCCATGGGGGTAGCATACTTGAAAAATAGTTGACCGGTCGTCTACTCTGGCCACATGATCAAGGTTGCGATCGCATATCACAGCGGCTCGGGCCACACGGCCCGACAGGCCCACGCCGTAGCGGCGGGCGTCGACTCCGTGCCGGGAGCCACGGCCGACCTCAGGGAGGTGGCCACCATGGACGACAGCCTGTGGCACGCGCTGGCCGAGGCTGACGCCATCGTCTTCGGCTCGCCCACCTACATGGGCAGCCAGTCGGCCGCCTTCCAGGCCTTCGCCGAGGCCAGCTCCAAAATCTGGGCCGAGATGGGATGGCGGGACAAGGTCGGCGCGGCCTTCACCAACTCCGCCGGCGTCAACGGCGACAAGCTCCACACCCTGACCTCGATGGCGCTGCTGGCCGCCCAGCACGGCATGCACTGGGTGACGCTGGGTCTGCCGCCCGGCTGGCTCTACAGCTCGGACGGTTCGCACGAGGACCTCAACCGTCTCGGCGCGTTCATCGGCGCGATGGCCCAGTCGCCCTCCGACCTGGGCCCCGAAGCGGCTCCCTCGGAGTCCGACCTGCGCACGGCCGAGCACCTCGGCCGCAGGGTGGCCACCACGGCCGTCCAGCTCGCCCACGGGCGGCGCGCCCTGGCGGTGGCCTGACCATGGGACGACTGGAAGACCTGCTCGGCCTCGAACACCCCATCGTTCAGGGGCCCTTCGGCGGAGGGCTGTCGTCGGTGGCGCTGGCCGCCGCCGTCTCCGACGCGGGCGGTCTCGGCTCGTACGGCGGTCACATCCTGGCCCCCGACCGGCTCACCGCCCTCGTCGCCGAGCTGAAGGCGGCGACGCGCCGGGCCTTCGCCGTCAACCTCTGGGTCCCGCACCCCGAGGAGGAGGGCGCGGTCGCTACCGAGGCCGACGTGGAGCGGCTACGGCCGTACTACGACGCGCTCGGCCTCACGCCGCCCACCTTGTCGCCCTCTCCCGTCTTCGCCGACCAGGCCGCCGCCCTGCTCGCGGCCAGCCCGCCCGCGATCAGCTTCGTGATGGGCGTCCCGCCCGCCGACGTGCTCGCCGAGGCCAGGCGGAGGGGCATCGTGACGATCGGCACCGCCACGACCGTCGACGAGGCGATCGCGCTGGACGAGGCGGGACTCGACGCGATCGTCGCCTCCGGCAGCGACGCGGGCGGGCACAGGGGCGCGTTCCTGCGGCCGGTGCGCGAGTCGCTGGTGGGCACGTTCTCCTTGGTTCCGCAGGTGTCAGACAAGGTGTCTGCGCCGGTCATCGCCGCGGGAGGCATCGCCGACAGGCGGGGCGTCGTGGCGGCGCTTGCGCTCGGCGCCGACGCCGTCCAGGTCGGCACCGGCTTCCTCGTCACCGAGGAGTCGGCGGCGGGTGAGGCGCACCTGCGGGCACTGCTGGGGGAGGAGGCTCGGGTGACCGTCCTGACCAGGCTCTTCTCCGGCCGTACGGCACGCGCCATCCCCAACAGGTTGGTCAGGGAGATGGCCGGGTTCGAGGACGCCGTGCCGCCCTATCCCGTGCAGAACCAGCTCATGCTGCCGATCCGCAGGGCGGGCGGCGCCGACCACGTCAACCTGTGGTCGGGGCAGGCGGCGCCGCTCGTCAGGCGGCGGAAGGCGGCGGAATACCTGTCCGATCTGGGAGGGCATACGGGGGAGTGACTCAGGGCATCTAGGGAGTATGCCTTCTTCGCGCGTTGGCGCCCTCGTGGTCGGGCTGGCCGTACTGGCCGGGTGCGGTACCGGCGCGCCTCCGACCGCCTCGGTCGCGCCCAGCGCGGCGCCCTCCGCGTCGACCGCCCCCGCCGGCGGGGCGCCCTCGTCGACGGCGGCCCCCGGCGCCGCCGTACCGACCAGCACCAAGGACGTCGAGGTCGAGGGCGACCCCGGCGAGGCAGTCCTGGTGAAGACGGTCAGGTTCGCCGACCACGGGCCCTTCGACAGGGTCGTCATCGACCTCGGGGGCGACGTCTCCAACTACAGCGTCCGGTGGGTCGACGAGCTGGTCCAGGACGGCTCGGGCGAGCCGATCGAGGTGAAGGGCGGCGCCTACCTGCAGGTCACGCTCAAGCCCGCCAACGCCCACAGCGACGACGGCGCGCCCACCTGGACCGGTGGGCCGATCTTCCAGGCGGCGCTCGGCAACGTGCAGAACGTCGTCAAGACCGGCGACTTCGAGGGTGTGGTCGGCGTCGGCCTGGTGCTCGATCACCGGGCCCCCTTCTCGGTGTCGGAGCTGACCGGGCCCGACCGCCTGGTGATAGACGTGGCACACTGACAGACGTGGTGAGAAAGATCGAAGGGGCGACCCGTATCCCCGTTCCAGGCGGCAAGGTCATCGACGAGCACATCGGCCGCGTCAACAGCGGCGACGAGGCCGTCTCCATCGCGCACATGACGGCGCCGCCAGGGTGGGAGGAGCCCGCGCAGACACCCGAGTTCACCGAGTACACGGTCGTCCTGCGGGGCTACGTCGTGATCGAGCACGCCGAGGGCGTGACCGAGGTGTCGGCGGGCCAGTCGTTCGTGTCCGAGCCCGGTGAGAAGATCCGCTACAGCGTGGGTCCCGAGGGCGCCGAGTACGTCGCGGTCTGCCTGCCCGCGTTCTCGCCCGACACCGCCAACCGCGACGAGTAGGGCCCCGGCCACCAGCTCCTCCTGCCCAGCAGCAGCGACGCCGCGGGGATCAGCACCCGCACCACGACCGCGTCCAGCAGGACGGCGACGGCCAGCAGGGCGACGACGCCGAGCGTCACCATGACCACGCCGGGGATGATGATGTCCTTCAAGCGGTCGGCCCTTCCTGCTCATCGGATTGCAGCACGTCGAGGATCGTCCCCGCCGTCAGGTGGATGTCGAAGGGGAGCAGCGCGTAGAGCTTCATCGCCTTGCCGTCTGGCGACAGCTCCAGGTCGCCTGCGACCAGGCCGGCCTTCTCCATGCGTTCGAGGTGCATGTAGAGCAGCGGGCGCGAGATGCCGAGGCGCCTGGCCAGCTCACTGACGTGCACCCGGCCCCCGGCCAGCTCGGCCACGATCCTGAGTCGCAGCGGGTGGCCGACGGCCGCCAGCACCGCGAGCAGCTCTTCGCTGGTCAGCGGCTCCTCCTTTCACCTGTAATAAAAGTCTGACATGTGGAAGGGGGCCCGTCAAATGTGGGACCGGTGGCGATAGGATGACGAAATGAGCCAGCGACCCAGTCATGACGAGATCCGCCGGGCGCCGAAGGTGCTGCTCCACGACCATCTCGACGGTGGTCTGCGGGCGGAGACGATCGTGGATCTGGCCCGCGAGTCGGGCTACGACCGGCTGCCCACCACCGACCCTGACAACCTCAGGCAGTGGTTCGAGGAGGCCTCCGACTCCGGGTCGCTGGTGCGCTACCTGGAGACCTTCGACCACACGGTCGGGGTCATGCAGACCCGCGAGTCGCTGATCAGGGTGGCCGCCGAGTGCGCCGAGGACCTCGCGGCCGACGGCGTCGTCTACGCCGAGGTCCGCTACGCGCCCGAGCAGCACACCACGACAGGGCTCAGCCTCGACCAGGTCGTGGAGGCTGTGCTCGAGGGTTTCCGCCAGGTCCCCGGCATCAAGGTCGGCACGCTGCTGACCGCGATGCGGCACCAGGCGCGGTCCATGGAGATCGCCGAGCTCGCCGTCCGCTACCGCGACGTCGGCGTGGTCGGCTTCGACATCGCCGGCGCCGAGGCCGGCTACCCGCCCACCAGGCATCTCGACGCGTTCGAGTACCTGCAGCGGGAGAACGCGCACTTCACCATCCACGCCGGCGAGGCCTTCGGCCTGCCGTCGATCTGGCAGGCCATCCAGTGGTGCGGCGCCGACCGGCTCGGCCACGGCGTGCGGATCATCGACGACATCTCGGTCGCCGAGGACGGCACGGCCAAGCTCGGCCGCCTGGCCGCCTACGTCCGCGACAAGCGGATCCCGCTGGAGATGTGCCCGACCTCCAACCTGCAGACGGGGGCCGCCGCCTCGATCGCCGAGCACCCGATCGGGCTGCTGCGCCGCCTCCACTTCAGGGTGACCGTCAACACCGACAACAGGCTGATGAGCTCCACCTCGGTCTCGGAGGAGTTCGCCAAGCTGGTCGAGGCCTTCGACTACGGCTGGGACGACCTGCAGTGGTTCACGGTCAACGCGATGAAGTCGGCGTTCATCCCGTTCGACGAGCGGCTCTCGCTCATCAACGGCGTCATCAAACCGGGATTCGCGCAGCTCAAGTGGCAGGCATGAAGCAGACCTACCGCTCGGCGACCGCCTTCGTCCTCGGCTGGATCTGGGTGGCGTTCGTGGCGTTCAACGCCTTCGACCTGACGATCCGCTACAGCGGCAAGTCGTCACTGGTGGCGGGGGCGGTCCTGGGCGTGCTGACCGCCGTCGTCTACGTCACGGCGCTGCGGCCCGCCACCGTCGTCACGCAGGACGGGCTGCGGGTGCGCAACCCGTTGCGCACCACGTTCCTGCCGTGGTCGGCCATCGACGACGTGCAGGTCTCCCACACCATCAACATCACGCACGGTGAGAAGGTGCTGCGGGCGTGGACGCCGCAGGCCTCGGCGAGGGAGCGGGCCAGGGCCAACCGCCGCGGCGCGCCGCGCGAGCAGCGCGGGCGCTACCGGACCGAGCCCGTCCTTTCCAAGGGGGAGCGGGCCGCCCAGGAGGCCATGACGGGCAAGACGCACGCCGACTGGGTGGCCGAGCAGATCACCGAACGCGTCGAGACCGCCAAGCGCCGCGACGAGCCATCGGGCCAGGTCAGGGCCGCCGTCTGGGCACCCGACGCGATCGTGGCCGTCGTGGCCGCTCTCGCCCTGGTCGCGGTCGCCGTCCTGCTCTGACCCTCCGGTCCTGGGGGCGCCGGTTGACCCTGACACCGTGTGAGGCCCTAGACCTGGAGGAGTCATGTTCAGCATCGGAGACTTCGCCAGGCTCGGCCTCGTGTCGGTGCGCATGTTGCGCCACTACGACGCCATCGGCCTGCTACGCCCCGCCCACGTCGACCCGGTCACCGGCTACCGCTCCTACCAGGCGGGACAGCTGGCCAGGCTCAACCGCGTCGTCGCGCTCAAGGATCTCGGCTTCACCCTGGAACAGGTGGGCTCGATCCTCGACGAGAAGGTGAGCGCCGAAGAACTGCACGGCATGGTACGGCTGCGCCGCGCCCAGCTGGCGGCGCAGATCAGCGCCGACGTGGCCAGATTGCGCGGAGTGGAGGCGAGGCTCCGGACGATCGAGAAGGAGGGCTTCATGAGCACCGACGACGTCGTGGTCAAGAAGGTCGCGCCGGTCAGGGTGGCCCAGCTCAGCGCCAGGGCGGCCAGCTACGAGAGCGAGGACATCAGCCCGGTCATCCAGCCGCTCTACCGGCAGATGTGCGAGCGCCTGGAGGCGGCCGGCGTGCCCATGCAGGGTCCAGGCATCGCCTACTACCTGCCGGAGGACGACGGCTCCGTGATGGTGCACGCGACCTTCCCCGTCAACCTCGACTCGGGCGAGGGCCACGACTTCGAGGTCGTGGCCCTGCCCGGCATCGAGACGGCGGCGACCATCATCCACCGGGGGCGGATGGAGAACGTCGGCCCCACCTTCCAGACGCTCGCCCACTGGATCGAGGAGAACGGCTACCAGGCGCTCGGCCTGGCCCGCGAGGTCTCCCTGCACTGCCCGCCCGACCTGGACGAGTGGGTGCACGAGCTGCAGATGGAGATCGCGAAGGCCTGACCGGTCACAGCCCCATGACCGAGCGCAGGTCCGCCTTGAGCGCTTCGAGGTCCTCGGCCGCGGCGGCGCGGGCCTCGGCGACCTCTCCGGTCACGGGGACCACGACCTCCAGGTAGCACTTGAGCTTCGGCTCGGTTCCCGAGGGACGCACGACGACGCGCGCGCCGCCTCCCAGGCGGTAGCGCAGGCCGTCGGTCGGCGGCAGCCCGCCTTCGCCTTCCGACAGGTCGTCCCAGGACTCCACGGCCATGCCGCCCAACGTCTCGGGCGGCGTCGCCCGCAGCCGCGCCATGGCGTCAGCGATGAGCGACAGGTCCGCGACGCGGAAGGAGAGCTGCGAGGTGGCGTGCAGGCCGTACCGTCTGGCCTGCTCGTCGAGCAGGTCGAGAAGCGTGCGACCGGTGAGCTTGGCCTCGGCGGCGATGCCGGCGACGGTGAGCGCGGCGCCGATCCCGTCCTTGTCGTGGACGGGCAGGCCGTGCTCGCCGCCGACGCTGTAGCCGAGCGCCTCCTCGTAGCCGTAGACCAGCCCCTCGCCCGCCCGCATGATCCACTTGAACCCGGTGAGCGTCTCGGCGTAGCGCACGCCGTGGGCCTGAGCGATCTTGCCGAGCAGTGTCGAGGACACGATCGTGGTGGCCACCAGCCGGTCGCCGCGCGTGTGGGTGATCACGTGCTCGCCGAGCAGCGCGCCCACCTCGTCGCCCGTCAGCATCCTGAACGTGCCGCCGCCCAGCGGCACGCCCACCGCGCAGCGGTCGGCGTCGGGGTCGTTGGCCAGCACCAGGTCCGCTTCGACCTTCGTGGCGAGCGCCAGCGCGAGGTCCATCGCGCCTGGCTCCTCTGGATTGGGGAAGGCCACGGTGGGGAAGTCGGGATCGGGGTCGCGCTGCTGCTCGACCGTCGCGGGCTCGTCGAAGCCCGCCCTGCGGAAAGCGCTGACGAGCGTGCCGTGGCCGACGCCGTGCATCGGGGTGTAGGCGACGCGCAGGTCACGGGCCTGGCCCAGCGGCAGTTCGGTGACGGCGGCCAAGTAGGCCTCGACGATGGCGCCGTCGAGTACCTCTCCCTCGCCGAGCGGCAGGCCGTCGACGGGTCCCACCGCGTCGATCGCGGCCGAGATCCGGCCGTCCACCGGCGGCACGATCTGCGAGCCGTCGCCCCAGTAGACCTTGTAGCCGTTGTCGCGGGGCGGGTTGTGGCTCGCCGTGACCGTCACGCCCGCGTCCGCGCCGAGATGCCGTACGGCGAAAGCCAGGACGGGCGTTGGCAGCGGCTCGGGCAGCAGCGAGGCGCGCAGCCCCGCCGCCGTCAGCACGGCCGCGGTGTCCCTGGCGAACACGTCGGACTTGTGGCGGGCGTCGTAGCCGATGACCACGTGCCTGCCGGGGCCGAGCACGGCGGCCAGACCGGCGGCGGCGCGCATCACGGTGACGCGGTTCATCCGGTTCGGGCCAGCGCCGAGCTCGCCGCGCAGGCCCGCCGTACCGAACTCCAGCTTGGCCCCGAAGCGGTCGGCGAGCGCCTCGGGGTCGTCGAGCAGGCTCTCCAGCTCGGCCCTGGTGTCAGGATCGGGATCCTGGGCGAGCCAGGCCAGCGCCGCCTGTCTCATGTCGGTGGTCGCGCCCGCCGCGCTCATAGTTTGTCGACTACCTTGGCCAGCAGCCCGCCCATCCGCGTCGCGGTGACGCGGCCGACCTCGAGGACCTCCTCGTGGTTGAGCGGCTCGCCGACCAGGCCCGCGCCAGGGTTGGTGACCAGCGAGATGCCGAGCACCTCCGCACCTCCCTCACGGGCCGCGATCGCCTCCAGGACCGTGGACATGCCCACCATGTCGCCGCCGAGCGTGCGCAGCATCCTGATCTCGGCGGGCGTCTCGTAGGTCGGACCGCGGAAGGCGACGTAGACGCCCTCGGCCAGCGAGGAGTCGACCTCGCGGGCCAGCGCGCGCAGCCGCTTGGAGTAGACCTCGGTCAGGTCGATGAAGGTGGCGCCGGTCAGCGGGTTGGCGCCGGTCAGGTTGATGTGGTCGCTGATCAGGACGGGCTCGCCGACGGCCTGCGTCTCGGGTCGCAGCCCGCCCGCCGCGTTGGTCAGCACCACCGTGCGCACGCCCGCCGCGAGCGCCGTGCGCACGCCGTGGACGACCGGCTCGACGCCGAGGCCCTCGTACAGATGGGTGCGGCCGAGGAAGATCAGCGCGTGCCGCCCCGAGGGGGTGCGCACGACACGGACCTTCCCCGCGTGGCCGGCCACAGCGGGCGGGTTGAAGCCCGGCAGGTCGGTCACGGGCAGTTCGACGAGCGTCTCGCCGATCGCGTCCGCGGCGGGCACCCAGCCCGATCCCATCACGAGCGCCACGTCGAAGACGTCGAGCTCGGTGGCCTTCCTCAGGGCGGCAGCGGCCTCCTGGGCGTGAACATAGGTCATCTCAGTAGTTTAGGAGGAGTCGGTCGAGCACCCGCACTCCGAACTGCAGCGACTCAACCGGGACACGCTCATCCACACCGTGGAACATCCCCGCGAAATCCATGTCCTTCGGCAAACGCAGCGGAACGAACCCGAACCCCCGCACACCGAGGTCGGCGAAGAAGGTCTTGTTGTCGGTGCCGCCCGACATGCAGTACGGCACCGCCCGCGCGGTCGGGTCCTCCGCCTTCAGCGCCGCGATCATCGACTCGACCAGCGCCCCGTCGAACGTCGTCTCCAACGCGATGTCGTGCTGGACGAACTCGCGGCGCACGTTCGGCCCCAGCAGCTCGTCGACGGTCTTGAAGAAGTCCTCCTCGTAGCCGGGCAGGAACCGGCCGTCCACGACCGCGCTCGCCTGGCCGGGGATGACGTTGGCCTTGTACCCGGCCTCCAGCATCGTCGGGTTGGTGGTGTGGTGCAGCGTCGCGCCGACGAAGCGGACCAGCGGGCCCAGCTTCTCCAGCACGGGTCCAGGGTCCTCGGGGTCGAACGGCAGGCCGAACGCCTCGGACACCTCGGTCAGGAACCGCCGAACGGTCGGGGTGAGCGTGATCGGCCACTCGTGGCCGCCGAGCCGCGCCACCGCCTTGGCCACCTCGGTCACCGCGTTGCTGCCGTTGAGCATCGAGCCGTGGCCCGCCGTGCCGTCGGCGACCAGCTTCATCCAGGACAGGCCCTTCTGCGCCGTCTCGATGAGGTAGAGGCGCAGCGACGGGTCCACTTCCAGCGAGTAGCCGCCCACCTCGCTGATCGACTCGGTGACGCCGTCGAACAGGTCGCGGTGGTTGGCGGTGAGGTACTTGGCGCCGTAGACGCCGCCCGCCTCCTCGTCGGCCACCCACGCGAACACGATGTCGCGCTTCGGCCGCCTGCCCTCACGGACCATCTGGCGCAGGACGGCGAGCATCATCGCGTCCATGTCCTTCATGTCGACCGCGCCGCGGCCCCAGATGTAGCCGTCGCGGATCTCCCCTGCGAACGGGTCGACGCTCCAGTCGGCGGCGTTGGCGGGCACCACGTCCAGGTGGCCGTGGACCAGCAGGGCCGGGAGCGAGGAGTCGGTGCCCTCGATCCTGGTGACCACGTTGCCCCTGCCGGGAGCGCTCTCGCTGTAGTGCGCCTCGATACCGACCTCGGCCAGGCGCGCCATGACGACCTCGGCGGCGGCGCGCTCGCCTGGGCCGCTCTCGTCGCCGTAGTTGCTGCTGTCCACGCGGATCAGCTCGGCGGTCAGCTCGGCGACTTCCAGTTCGGCGGGGGTCATGAGTACTCCAGGCTCTTGCGGAGGAATCCACGCTTGTAGGCGCGGGTGATGAGGGTGACGTTGACGTCGGTGACGTCGTCCAGCGGGCCGACGACCTCCGTCAGGAACCGGTAGAGGTCGGCCTCGTGAGCGACAGCCACCTGAACGAGCATGGTGTAGGTGCCCGAGGTCGCCGCGCAGTAGCGGACCCCGGAATCCTTGGTGAGTCTCTCACCGACCTGGTCGAGGCCGTGCGGGCGGACACGCAGCCAGAGCTGCGCCTCGACGTCCAGGCCGAGCAGCGAGGGCTCCACCTCCGCGCGCAGCATCAGCAGCCGGCGCTCCAGCAGGGAGGCCACCCTGCGCCTGGCGGTCGGCACCGAGATGCCCAGCTGCTCGGCGATCGCGGTGAACCCGATCCTGCCGTCGGCGACCAGGAGCTCGGCCACCTCGCTCTCCAGCGGGGACAGGCCGTCGTGGTCGGGCAGCTCCACCGTCGCCCCCTCGGGGCGCAGGAGCCCGACCTCCTCGTCGGTGAGGTACGGCGCGTGCCACTCGGCCACCGTGCGGAAGGTGTGCAGCACGACCTGGGTCTGGGTGCCGGCGACGCCGTCGATGCCGTGCACCTCGACGTTGAGGATCTCGTGGAGCGCGGCCCTGGTGGGGGCGACCAGCTCGGCTCCGATGTCGGCGGCGCCTGTCACGGAGTAGACCGAACGGGTGTCGGGCCTGCCCGCCAGCGCGTCGGCCACCGCGCCCGCGGTGCCGGGCCGTACCTGGACGTGCAGGTGGACGGGACGGCCGTGGCCCGAGCGCAGGTCGTCGTAGATGGCGGTGACCTGGACCGCGCCGTCGGAGATCAGCCGCTGGAGCCGCCTGGCGACCGTGCGCTCGTGCTCGCCCACCGCCCTGCCGATCTCGCCCCACGAAGCGCGGGGGCTGACCTGCAGCGCGGCGACCAGGCGCCGGTCGAGAACGTCCACCTCGGGCTGTCTCCATGTCGGGTTTGTAAATATGTGGCGAGACATTTGACTGTTTCGGTCGTCCGGATGCACAGTAAGCCATCCCCGCACGCGAAGCAAAGGAGCCCCAGTGGCAACCCCCTCCCTTGAGCATTCGCCACTCGGCATCCCCCGAAGCCGCGGCCGCCAGCTCCTGGCGGCCAACGTCGGCAACGTGGTCGAGTGGTACGACTGGTACGCCTACAGCTTCCTGGCCATCTACTTCTCGACGCAGGTCTTCCCGGAGAACGACAACCCGCTCGTCCCCGTGCTGAGCGCGTTCGCGATCTTCGCCGTGGGCTTCTTCATGCGGCCGCTCGGTGGCCTGCTCGTCGGCTCCTTCGCCGACAGGTTCGGCCGCAAGGCGGCCATGACGTTCACCATCATGCTCATGGGCGGCGGCTCACTCCTGCTGGCCGTCACCCCGACCTACGAGGCCGCGGGCGTGCTCGCGCCGATCATCCTGACCCTCGCCAGGCTCATCCAGGGACTGTCGGTCGGCGGCGAGTTCGCCGCCGCCACCACCTTCCTGGTGGAGTCGGCCCCTCCAGGACGCAGGGGACTGTTCTCGAGCTTCCAGTACGTCAGCACCACCATCGGACAGCTCCTCGCCTCGGGCCTGGCCGCCCTGCTGGCCACGATGCTGTCCAAGGTCGACATGGACTCCTACGGCTGGCGCATCCCGTTCCTCATCGGCGCCGTGATCAGCCTCGTCGGCCTGTGGATCCGCAGGGGTGCCGACGAGACCTCCGCCGTGTCGCAGGAGATCCAGGAGGGCAAGGTCGAGCGGCCCAAGCTCTTCGAGTTCCTGACCCGCTACCCGAGCAAGGCCGCCCTGATCGTCGGCATCACCGTGGCGGGAACCGTCGCCTACTACACGTGGACGACCTTCCTGCCCACCTACGCCCAGCAGAACGTCGGCTTCGACAAGGCCATGTCGCTCCAGGTCGGCACCATCTCGCTGCTGTTCTTCATGGTGCTGCAGCCGCTGCTCGGCATGCTCTCGGACAGGATCGGCCGCAGGCCGATGCTCATCGCCTTCGGCCTGGCCTTCACCCTGCTGCCGGTGCCGCTGCTCGGCGCGCTGTCGAACTCCTTCTCCAGCCTGCTGATCATCCAGCTCATCGGCATGGTCTTCCTCGGCTGCTTCACCTCGATCTCGGCCGCGGTGAACTCCGAGCTGTTCCCGACCCGCGTGCGGGCCTCCGGCGCGGGCTTCCCCTACTCCCTGACCGTCGCCATCTTCGGCGGCACGGCGCCGCTGATCGGCACCGCGCTGAAGGACGCCGGCAACTCGGGGTTCTTCCCCTGGTACATGTCGGCGCTGGCGCTGGTCTCCACCCTGGTCTACATCTTCGCGCTGAAGGAGACCAAGGACCAGCCGCTGTCCTAGCCGCCCAGGGACCTGCAGGGCCTGCCGCGCAGTTCCTTCACGTAGTCGTCGGGGGCGCCTGCCTGCTCCGCCGCGTCGGCCAGGATGCCGAGATAGCGCGCGGAGGGCAGGCCGCCCTCGTAGCTGTCGAGCACGTAGAACCAGGCGACGACCTCGCCGTCGAGCGTCTGCACGCGAAGCCGCACCTTGTGGTAGAGGCCGCGGCTCGCGCCCTCCCACTGGTCGAGGGAGTTCTCGTCCCACTCGGGCACGTCGTAGAGCACGACGAAGACGTGCTCGTCGGGGTCCTCCACGATCGTGGAGAGCGCGCCCTCCCAGCCGATGTCCTCCCCACCGAACGTCAGGCGCCAGCCCTGCAACCAGCCGACACCACGTATCGGCGAGTGGGGAGCACGCATGGCCATCTGCTTCGGGTCCATGTTGGAGCCATAGGCTGCGTAGACAGGCACAGCCACCAAGGGTAGCCCCGTTCGTCGTCGGGTCGCGATATGCGGGACAATGGGACACGTGACAAGGATCGTGATCATCGGTGGCGGACCAGGCGGCTACGAAGCGGCTCTGGTGGCCGCGCAACTAGGCGCACAGGTCACGATGGTCGAGGAGGAAGGTCCGGGCGGCGCGTGCGTGCTGACCGACTGCGTCCCCTCCAAGACCATGATCGCGACCTCCGTCCGCAAGCAGGCGCTGCACGACGCGCCGTCCCTCGGCATCCACTACACCGGTGGCGCCGACGGCGACGTCGGGGTGGCCGAGGTCGACCTGCCGCTGGTCAACAAGCGGGTGAAGGAGCTGGCGCAGGCCCAGTCCGCCGACATCGGGTCGCGGGTCGCGGCCGAAGGCGTTGAGATCATCAAGGCGCGCGGGCGGCTGGTCGACCCGCAGGTGGTGCGGGCGGGTGACCGTACGATCAGGGCCGATGTGGTGATCGTGGCGACCGGCGCCACGCCGCGCATCCTGCCGGGCGCCGAGCCCGACGGAGAGCGCATCCTCAACTGGCGGCAGCTCTACGACCTCGACGAGCTGCCCGAGCACCTCATCGTCGTCGGCTCCGGTGTCACGGGGGCCGAGTTCGCCGGCGCGTACCGCTCACTCGGCTCCGAGGTCACGCTGGTCTCCTCCCGCGACCGCATGATGCCCAACGAGGACGCCGACGCGGCCGAGGTGCTCGAAGAGGTCTACCGGCGGCGCGGCATGAACGTCATGGGCCGCTCCCGCGCCTCCTCCGCCAAGCGCACGGCCGACGGGGTCGTGGTCACGCTGGAGGACGGGCGCACGGCCGAGGGCTCCCACGCGCTGATGACGGTCGGCATGGTCCCCAACACCTCGGGCCTCGGGCTCGAGGAGGCGGGGGTGACGCTCGACAAGGGCGGGTTCATCCAGGTCGACAAGGTGTCGCGGACCTCCGCGCCCGGCGTCTACGCGGCGGGCGACTGCACGGGCGTGCTCATGCTGGCCTCCGTCGCGGCCATGCAGGGCCGCATCGCGGTCTGGCACGCGCTCGGCGAGGCCGTGCAACCGCTGCGGCTGGCGACCGTCGCCTCCAACATCTTCACCGACCCCGAGATCGCCTCCGTCGGCGTGTCGCAGAAGCAGATCGAGGCGGGCGAGATCGAGGCCAACGTCGTCAAGCTGCCGCTGTCGACCAACGCCAGGGCGAAGATGCAGGGCTTCAACGACGGCTTCGTCAAGCTCTTCTGCCGCCCGCACACCGGCATCGTGCTGGGCGGCGTCGTGGTGGCGCCCAGGGCCTCCGAGCTGATCCTGGCGGTGTCGGTCGCCGTGCAGCAGCGGCTCACCGTGGACCAGATCGCCCACACCTTCGCGGTCTACCCCTCGCTGTCCGGGTCGATCACCGAGGCGGCGCGCAGGCTGATGCAGCCGACCGCCGCCATCGGGATCTGAGGGCCGTCAGGCGCGGTAGACGCGGGGGCGACGCGAGGCGTTCGCCCACAGGGTGAGGGTGACGGCCAGGCCGAGCGCGCCGACGACCACCAGCACGAGCCCGACGGAGACGCCGCGGCCCGCCGTGGGCGGCTGCGTCCCGATCTCCAGGCTCACGACGCGGTCCTCTCCGGCGCTCGGCGAGGGGGCGGCCGTGGAGAAGCCCTTCACGCCGTCGGGCAGGTTCTTCGGTCTGCCGATGGCGCCCGTCAGGTCGAGGTCGTCGGCGAAGGTGAAGTCCGTGTCCTGGACCTTGGCGCCGCGCAGGTCGGCCCCGTCGAGCTCCGCGGAGCTCAACTGCGCCTCGCGCAGGTCCGCGTCGCGGAAGACGGCGTTGGGCGCCTGGATCGTGCCCATGTCGGCCTCGTGCAGCTTGGCCTTCGTGAAGTCCGCTCTGCGGGCGTTGGCCTGGCCGATCCTGGCGTCGTCGAGGTCGGCGCCCACGAGCTTGGCCAGCGTGAGGTTCGACTGGACGAGAACGGCCCTGGTGAGCCGCGCGCCGCTGAGGTTCGCCCTGGGGAACTGGACCTGGCCGGCGTCCACGTCCACGAGGATCGCGCCGCGCAGGTCGGCGTAGTCGGCGTGCATCTGCCCCAGGTCGGCCTCGCTCAAATCCGCCTCCCTGAAGTCGACGTACTTCGCGGTGACCTGCGTGAAGTTGGCCTGTTTCAAGGAGGCCCGGCGCAGGATCGCCCCCGTCATGTCCTTCTGGGTGAGGTCGACGCTGTCGAGCTTCGCTCCGGTGAGGTTGGCGCAGCGCAGCGACGAGGGGAGCGGGCGGCCCTTGGTGAAGTCCACCCCGCGCAGATTCACCCGGTCGGCGGGACGGCAGGGGCCCGCCTGGGCGAGCACAGCGGTCGTGGGGAGCGCCACGGTCGCGGGGAGTGCCACGAGCGCGGCGAGGAGCGCGAGGGGGATCAGACGGCGCAACAGGGCCTCCTAGACACTGGCCCCGAGGTCTGCCAGGCGGATCACTTTGCCCCTACTTTACAAACTTGTCCCCCCATAGCGCGCGTTGTCGGTCCTCGCCTCCCGCCGCACGCGACAAGGCCCCCGGTGAACGGTCACCGGGGGCCTTGTCGATCAGATCAGGAGGCGGAGCCTGTTACCAGTCGCCGCCGCCGAAGTCGCCACCACCGAAGTCGCCGCCGCCGAAGTCACCCCAGCCGCCGCCGCCACCGAAGTCGCCGCCACCGCCGAAGTCACCTCCGCCACCGGCGTCGGAGTAACCCTCGGCGTAGCCGCCCACGCCGAAGCCGCCGCCGAGCAGGCTGCCCATCATGGTGCCGACGAACATCATGGTCATGATGTCGCCGAAGCCGCCGTAGTAGCCGTAGGCGTAGGGCTGGTAGGCGGGGCCCGCGTCGTAGTAGGGACGGTACTGGCCGTTGACCATGACCTGGCGGGTCTCCGGGTCGTAGCCGCTCTCCACCGCCATGGCGTCGGCCGCGCAGGCGGGGACCTCGCGCGGAGCGCCGCCGGGCGGGGCCCAGCGCACGTCACGCACCGACGGACCGTGCTGCGGGTTGAAGAAGCAGGGCGCCCGCCGCTCGGGGATGGGCTGGTTGTTGACCCTGGCCTTCACCACGGCCAGCGCGTAGCGGCCGTCCTCGAGCGTCGTGGTGACGTCGCGGACCTGCTCGGCCTGCGTGACGCCATCCAGCTGCGTCTTGGCCTTCTCGTAGGAGTCGAGGGCGGTCTGCCACTCGGTGATGTTCTGGCCGCCGGAGCCCGCGAGCTTGACGTCGGTGTCGAGCTCGGTGATCTCCTCACCGAACTTGGTGACGTCCTCCTCGACGGTCGTCTTGACCGCGGCCAGCTCGGCGGCGCGCCGCTCGGCGAGCTTCTTCTTCTTGTTCTTGGAGTAGAGGAAGTAGCCGCCACCGCCGACGAGCGCCAGCACGCCGAGGCCGACCAGCGCGCCCGTGCCGGAGCCGCCCGAGCCCGCGGCGCTGCCGGAGTCGAGAGCGGTCTTCTTGCCCTGGGCGGCGAGGTTGACGCGCTCGACGAAGTCGCTCATGCCGGCGACGACGTCCTCGTTGTTGCTGGTGGACAGGTTGGCCAGCTGGCCGGCCAGCCCCTTCTTGCCGAAGTTGGCGGCGGCGAGCAGCGAGTTGCCGTCGAGGACCGCGACGGCGTACTTGCCCGTCTTACCCGCGCTCTTCAGCCCGTTGCCGAGAGCGGGGATATAGGTGGCGGGGTCGGTGACGGTGCCGTCGGGGAACGCCGCCACGTAGACGGGCGTCTTGGCGTCCTGCAGCGTGGAGCGGATCTCCGCCTGCTGGTCCGACGTCAACGGGGAACCAGAGCCGACGTAGAGCCGGTCCTTCTGGTCCTTCCAGTGGGAAACCACCGTGGCGGCGTCGGGTGGAGCCGCGGCGTGCGCGGCGGGCGAAAGCGCGAAAACGGCGAACAGACCGGCGATCAGAGCCGCGATCGCGGCCGTCGTCCGGCGCAGCGAATGGGTCATGGGCAGCAAGCCTCCTTCGTCCTTCAGGACGAATGAGCAGTCGGCAAAGTTCCTCTACTGTGAAACCTACCCGCTAAGCGTCCTTGATCTCGCAGATGGTCGCCCCCGGGGTGACGGTCTGCCCCACGGTCGCGGCCAGCCCCGTGATGGTGCCCGCCTTGTGGGCGGTGAGCGGCTGCTCCATCTTCATCGCCTCCAGGACGACGACCGTGTCGCCCTCGGCCACCGTGTCGCCGTCGGCTGCCACGATCTTGACGATCGTCCCCTGCATGGGGCTGACCAGGGCGTCCCCGCTCGCCACCGCCTTCTTGGCGCCGCCCGACGCTCGGCGCGACGGCTTGGCCGAGGCCGGTGTACGGCTCGCGGACGCGAACCCCGCGGGCAGGACGACCTCCAGACGCTTGCCGCCGACCTCCACGGTCACCGTCTCCCTGGCGGCCGGCTCGGCGGAGTCCACGTCCCCCGAGTACGGAGGGATGCCGCCCGACCACTCGGTCTCGATCCACCGGGTGTGGACGGCGAACGGCTCGGCGGTGAAGGCGGGATCATCGACCACCGCGCGGTGGAACGGCAGGACGGTCGGCATGCCGTCGATCTCGAACTCGGCCAGGGCGCGGCGCGAGCGTTCGAGGGCCTCGGTACGGGTGCGCCCGGTGACGACGAGCTTGGCGACGAGCGAGTCGAAGGTCTGCGGGACGGTCATCCCGGCCTCGTAACCCGCGTCGAGCCGTACGCCGGGGCCCGCGGGGGTGCGCATGGCGGTCAGGGTGCCGGGAGCGGGCAGGAAGTTCCTGCCCGGGTCCTCCGCGTTGATCCGGAACTCGATCGAGTGGCCGCGCAGGGCGGGGTCGTCGTAGCCGATGGCCTCGCCGTCGGCGATGCGGAACATCTCGCGCACCAGGTCGACGCCCGCGACCTCCTCGGTCACCGGGTGCTCGACCTGGAGGCGGGTGTTGACCTCGAGGAAGGAGATCGTGCCGTCCTGGCCGACGAGGAACTCGCAGGTGCCTGCGCCGACGTAGCCCGCCTCGCGGAGGATCGCCTTGGAGCTGGTGTAGAGCAGGTCGACCTGCTCCTGGGAGAGGAACGGCGCGGGCGCCTCCTCCACGAGCTTCTGGTGGCGGCGCTGGAGCGAGCAGTCGCGGGTGCTGACCACGACGACGTTGCCGTGGGAGTCGGCCAGGCACTGGGTCTCGACGTGGCGGGGCCGGTCGAGGTACCGCTCGACGAAGCACTCGCCGCGGCCGAACGCCGTGACGGCCTCGCGGACCGCCGAGTCGTACAGGTCGGGGATCTCCTCGATGGTCCTCGCGACCTTGAGGCCGCGGCCGCCGCCGCCGTACGCGGCCTTGATCGCGATGGGCAGGCCGTGCTCGCGCGCGAACGCGACGACCTCCTTGACCCCTGAGACGGGGTCCTTGGTGCCCGCGACCAGGGGCGCGCCCACCTTCTGCGCGATGTGCCTGGCCTGCACCTTGTCGCCGAGCGCCGCGATGGCGGCGGGCGGCGGGCCGATCCAGGTCAGCCCCGCGTCGATGACGGCCTGGGCGAAGCCGGCGTTCTCGGCGAGGAAGCCGTAGCCGGGGTGGACGGCGTCCGCGCCCGTCTCGGCGGCGACGCGCAGCAGCTTGGCGATGTCGAGGTAGGTCTCGGCGGGCGACTGGCCGCCCAGCGCGTGGGCCTCGTCGGCGACCCTGACGTGGAGCGCGTCGAGATCCTGCTCGGCGTAGACGGCGACGCTCGCCAGACCGGCGTCCTCGCACGCCCTGGCGATCCGGACGGCGATCTCGCCCCGGTTGGCGATCAGAACTTTCCGCACCGACGTCATTCCTTTCTCCACCGGCCTGCAAAGGAGTCTAGGGGCGGTCACCTGCCCAGGTACGCGCCACCGTTCACGTGAAGGACCTGCCCGGTGAAGTGGCCGGCACCAGGCGAGGCGAGGAACAGGACGGTTTCCGCGATGTCGTCAGGGGCGCCCGCGCGGCCGTTGCGGGTGCTGTCCACCCGGTGCTTGACGCCCTCCGGGGTCAGGCGGCCGCGAAAGAACTCGGTGTCGAGGATCAGCCCCGGCGACACCACGTTGGCGGTGCCCCTGGAGCCCAGCTCGGCGGCCAGGTCGGCGGTCCACGACTCGAGGGCGGCCTTTGCCGCGCCGTACGAGCCTGAGCCGGTGCCGCGGGCCGCGATGGAGCCGATCGAGATGATCCTGCCGCCCTTGACCAGGCGGGGAAGCAGCGCGGTGGTGACGAGGACCGCCGACAGGAGGTTGGCGTTGAGGTTCGCCCACCAGGCCTCGGCCAGGTCCATGAGGTCGTCCTCGCGCTTCTGCCTGTCGAGGTTGGTGTTGCCGCCCGCGTTGTTGACCAGCACGTCCACCGTCCTGGGCAGGTGGGCGAGCGCCTCCTGCGCGGCGACGGGGCTGGCGGCGTTGAAGGCGACGAAGGAGGCGCCCAGTTTCTCCGCCGCCTCACGCAGCACGTGCTCGCGGCGGCCGGTGATCGTGACCTTGTCCCCCTGTGCGGCGAACGCGGCCGCGATGGCGTAGCCGATACCGGTTCCGCCGCCGGTGACCACGACCTCGCGCATGCTTTCCCCCCATTGTCCGAACAATCCTCTGCAGGACCATAGCCGCTCGGCATAACCGAGGGCCACGGCGGGGTTGCCTGCCTATCGTGAGGGCGCCCGTCGGTCGACCCTGGAGGAGCGCATGACGCACAACTTGCTCGGTGGCAACCCCGCGGAGATGCAGCAGATGGCCACCCAGTTCACCCAACAGGCCGAGGCGGTGCGCAGCACCATGGCGGCACTGGACCGCGAGGCGGCCAAGGTCGGCACCGCGTGGACGGGGCCGGGGGCCGAGCGGTTCGGCGGGGCGTGGCAGAACTACCGGGCCGCGTTCCAGCGGATGTCGGAGGAACTGCAGGAGGCGGCTCGGGTGATCAACACCTACCGCGGCAACATCGAGTCGGCCACCCGCTGACCCCCGAGGTCCCAGCCCGGCATCAGGTGGGTGCCGGGCCGGGTTCTCCGGGTCGGAGATTTCCGAGAGGAGGGCCCGGGTGCTCGGCCCGGTGCGGGCTCGGGTTCGAGTGGAGGGCCACCGTCCGTGGAGTGTGGGGCCTGGTCCCGTTTTCGCGAAGAATGACTGCATCCTGGCAAAAGGGGCAAGCTAGGCTCCATTCTCATGATCGGACGAGGACTCCTGGCCGGGGTGCTGGCGCTGCAGATCGTGGCCGTGCCCGCGCTGACCACGCCCGCGCTGGCCGTCGGCGCGCCCGAGAAATGCGACCCGCCCCGAGGCACGATGGCGATCGCCGAGTCGTGGGCGCAACGCAGGCTCGACCCCAAACGGGTCTGGCCGATCACGAGCGGCCAGGGCGTGACGGTCGCCGTCGTCGACAGCGGGGTCGACCTCGACCACCCGCAGCTCCGCCTCGCCGGCAAGGCCGACCTCACGGGCACCGGCTTCCGCGACTGCGTAGGCCACGGCACCGCGGTCGCGGGCATCATCGGGGCGCGATGGACCAAGGGTGTCGCTTTCTACGGCGTGGCTCCAGGCGTCAGGCTGCTGTCGTTCAAGCAGGCGAACGAGGAGCACCGCGGTGACCCCGAGTTGCTGGTCAAGGCCATCAGAGCGGCCACCGACCTCAAGGCCGACGTGATCAACATCTCGATCACGATGGAGGACGGCACTCCCGGCCTGAAGGCCGCCATCGACTACGCGCTGCGCAACAACGTGGTGGTCGTCGCGGCGGCAGGCAACATCAAGAAGGAGGACGGCACCCCCGCTCCCGCCTACCCGGCCGGATATCCAGGGGTGATCTCGGTGGGTTCGGCGGGTCCTGACGGCCGGCGCACGGACTTCTCCAACGCCGCGACCCCGGTCTCCGTCATCGGGCCTGGCGCGGGCCTGGTGAGCACGTGGCCCGGCAAGGCGTACGCCACCGATCTCAACGGCACCAGCTATGCCGCGCCGTACGTCGCCGGGGTGGCCGCCCTCGTGCGGGCCCGCTTCCCCCATCTCGGCCAGGAGCAGGTGCGGCGGCGCATCATGCAGACCGCCGATGGGGCCGGAGGGGAGGGGACCGGTGCGGGAATGGTGAACCCGCTGCTGGCCGTCACGGCGATCCTCCCGTCGGAGAACGGCCCCGCGCTGGCTCCCCCCGTGGCCACGCCGCTGCCGGCCGACGTCGTGAGCAAGGTTCCGCCCACGGACCACGACGCGATCAGGCTGGCTCTCATCCTGGGAGCGGGTGCGCTGGCGGGGATCGGGCTGGTGGTGGCCGCGCGCATCCTCGTTCCCATGGGCAGAAGGCGCGCATGGCGGGTCCACTAATCGACGGTGTCCTGACGATGAAGTGTCAGAAACTGGTGTGGCAGATGGGGTGGATTTGATTGAATATGCCGAGATCATGATCTGAGGTGTGAAAGGACCGAGATGCACCCCCTGCGTCCAGGCGATCCTGAGCAAATCGGCGAATATTCCATCCAGGGCCGACTGGGTGAGGGGCCGCGAGGCGTCGTCTATCTGGGCCAGGAGTCCGAAGATCAGCCCACCCGCGTGGTCAAGCTCCTTGCCGAGGAGGGCCCCGAGGTCGTCGACACGATGCGTGCGGCCAAGCGGGTGTCGAGCTCCTACGTCGCTCGCGTGCTGGACACCGGGCTGGCGGACGGCGTGCCGTACCTGGTGAGAGAGCACGTGGAAGGCCGCAGTCTGGCCGAGACCGTGCAGGCGGAGGGCCCGCTCGATGGTGACGCGCTGGAGCGCGTCGCGGTCGGCATGCTCACCGCGCTCACCGCCATCCATCTGACGGGTCAGGCGCACAGAGGGCTGACCCCCACGAACGTGATCCTCGGGCCCGACGGGCCGCGGGTGACCGACGCCGGCATCGGAGAGCCCGTCGGCGAGATCGGCTATCGTGCGCCCGAGCAGCTCAACGGCCTCCAGCACGGCCCGTACGCGGACATCTTCAGCTGGGCCGCCACGGTGGTCTTCGCAGCCACGGGTGTGCCGCCCTTCGGGCACGACATGGAGGCCGTGCTCAACGCGAAGCCCGACGTCGGTCCGCTCCCGCAGCCGCTACGCAAGGTGGTCGTCTCCGCGCTGGCCAAGGACGTCGGCCAGCGGCCCACGACCTACACCGCGTTGCTGCAACTCCTCGGCGACAAGAGCGCCGACAAGCTGGTGGCGGGATCGACCCTCCAACTGCCTCCTGTCGAGGGCGCGGTGATGGCCCACGACGGGCCGCCGATCGAGGGCGTGCCCGTACAACAGGTGCCGCAGGGACCGATGCCGGATCGGCTGCCGGACTGGGGCCCGCCGCCGCCCGCTTGGAGCCCGCCAGGCATCCCAACCCAGCAGGGGACGCGCCAGCAGGAGCCGCACCATGTCCTGTCGGCGCAGGTCACCCCCCAGGGCCGGCCGCAGGGTGTACGGCGCAAGTCGTTCCCGCTCGGCCTCGCCGCAGGCGTCGGCGTCATCGCACTGCTCTCGGGAGCGGGCCTGTGGGGGGCGAGCCAGTACACCACCGTCAGCGGGATCACGCCTGCCACCGCCGAAGGCAAGGCGATCGAGAAGCAGCAGCAGTCCCAGGCCGTGGGCGGAGACGTGGGCATGGGGCCGTCAGATGACACTCCAGGGCAGGGGCAGCCGACCGCCGTGGTGACCGTGCCGTGGGCGACGCCTTCGACGGCGCAGGACGACGGCGGCGTCGGGCCACTGGTGCTGCCGAGTGAGTACACCTCGGACAGCCCGCAGGTGCCGGTGCTCACCTCTGTCCCTGTACCGACGCAGTCGCTGGCGGTTCCCACCGTGCAGCCGCAGGTGACCCAGCCGTCGCCCACGGTGACCGTCACCGCGACCGCCACGCCCAAGCACTCGGAGAAGCAGACCGAGAAGGAGTCGGCCAAGCCGTCGGAGGAGCCCACGCCCACGCCTACCCCGAAGCCGAAGCCGACGGAGGAGCAGACTCCGACGCCGAAGCCGACGCCGTCGGAGGAGCCCACGCCTACCCCGAAGCCGACGCCGTCGGAGGAGCCCACGCCCACGCCTACCCCGAAGCCGAAGCCGACGGAGGAGCAGACTCCGACGCCGAAGCCGACGGAGCCCTCGCCGAAACCGACTCCCACCAAGACGAGCGCCAAGCCGACGCCATCCCCGACGAAGTCCACCCCGCCGCCGCCTCCGCCGTCCCCGACCAAGAGCCCCACGCCGCCCCCCGTGGAGAAGAACCCCCACACCGCGAGCCAGGTGTGCGGCCCGGGCTTCTACGTGCAGCGCCAGAGCTCCTTCACCGGCGGTACCACCTATCAGATGTACAACAGCAGCACGGGAACGAACTGCGTGGTCACCATGAAGACCACCGACATCGGCAAGGCCACCCCTGTCAGCGCCACGCTCGAGGTGCAGGGCGGCGGCAGCCAGACAGACAGCGGCAACTTCGAGTTCTACGCGGGTCCCGTCAAGCTGCCCGCCAAGGGCAAGTGCGTGAAGTACTCGGGTAGCACGAGCTCCGGCAGCACCGGTTCCGACTGGGGTAACTGCAGCTGAACGTATACACGAACGTAACGGATCACGGCATTTGACTTAATGTCCTGAGTAGATCGTGATCGCAACCGGGACGACGGGAGCGATCGATGGCACAGCCGCCTCCTCAGCGGATCAATCATCAGCAGCTGAAGAAGGGGGCGGCTCCTGCCTTCGACGAGGCCGGGGCAGCCGTGCGGAACGCGGTGTCGAAAGCCTTGCGCGCGCTGCCCAAGGTGGCGGAGTGGTCCACCGACGAAGAGGTCGACAGGGCGTTCCTCGAATGGTTCAAACCGAAGTGCGAGGAGATCCCCAGGCTCATCCGTGAGTTCGCCGAGGTGTACGAGGACTGCGGCGACGGCCTGCGCGCGGTCCAGCGCAACGTCTCCACGGTGGACTGGGGCATCGCCGACGACATGAAGATCGACGAGGTTCCCGTCTACACCTGGCCTCCCAAGGAGGCCCGCTGATGGCCGTTCCGAAGTTCGAGCCGTCGATCAGGAAGAACGGCCTGCTCAAGATGGCCAACCCGATGGCGCCCTACCGCCTCCTGGCGATCACGATGGCGGCGGGCGCCGGTTCCATGATCCTGTTGAGGATCTACGCGGGAGTCGTGGCGCCCGAGATCGATCCAGGCGAACTGCGCCAGGCCGCCGACGTCTTCAGGACGCTGGCCGACGACCTCGACGGGGGCACGAAACCCGAGGGCGGGATCGCCGACCGGGCCGACGCGGCGGCGACGTCGGTCTGGGCCCACAACGAGGGCCTGTCCGTGCAGGCGTTCAAGGATCTCTACACGACGAGCATCGCGCTGTTCCCCGTCGCGTTCGCCAAGGACTGCAGGGTCCTCGCGGTGGGCTGCGACGCCTACGCCTCCCTCGTCGAAGACGTCCGCAAGCGACTGGCTGAAATCGACGACGCCATCATGCAGGTGCTCTGGATGGTGGCCTTCCAGCCGCTCACCACGGCGCTGTTCGCGGTGGCCAGGGCGTGGGCCGCCTGGCAGATCGTCAAGCTGGCCAAGATGGCCCAGATGATGAAGATCATGTTCGCGCAGAGCGCCGCGCG
Source organism: Nonomuraea sp. NPDC049152 (assembly GCF_040648355.1). Lineage (NCBI taxonomy): Bacteria > Bacillati > Actinomycetota > Actinomycetes > Streptosporangiales > Streptosporangiaceae > Nonomuraea > Nonomuraea sp. NPDC049152. The sequence goes on from NZ_JBEZDO010000017.1 coordinate 153,357, forward strand.
GATCCTGGGCATGGCCTTCCCGAAGTACCTGCTCACCACCATCAACTACGCGTTGATCGACGGCGCGGCCTACGCGGCCGGCTCGGTCGGCGCCCATGCGCTCTCGAAGAAGGCGTGGGGCGTGCCGGTCGGGGGCTGGAAGGAGAACGCCGAGGAGTTCGGCACGGTCGTCGGCGCCAACACCGGATACATCGTCGGCTACGACATAGCCAAACTGGGTCTGCCGGGGCCGGCCGGCCGGGGGAGCGAGATGGCCGCCAGGCTCTTCGGCTCCGGCGTCGGATACACGCCGACCGAGAACGTCATCAAGGGCGAGGACGAGGTCTGGACGACGCCCGAGCAGTGGGCCGCCAAGCTGGAAGGCCACGGGCTGCGGGCGGTGATCTTCCCGCCCGGCTGGCGGTTCGTGCGCTGATCAGTAGCCCCGGTAGTCGAGCCCCTTCTTCACGGCGACGACGCCGGGCACGTTGGAGACCGATCCGTATTCTGCGATGGCGTAACGGACGCCGGCGATGATGTTGTCCACCGGGTTCCAGATGTCCTTGTGGCCGGGCAGCGACCACTGGCTGAAGGTCGGATCGATGGTCTGCATCAAGCCTTTGGACGGGGTTCCGGCCTCGGCGTTGGAGTCCCAGTTGTTGATGGCGTGCGGGTTGCCGGCCGACTCATTCTGGATGATCATCCAGATGTCGTTCGCGTTCATCTTCGCGACCGAATAGCCCTGAGCGGCGAGGATCTTCGTCGCCTCCTCGATCCACTCCTTGATCTTGCCGGTGGGCGCGGGCCCGCCACCCGCCGGCGGAGGGGGACCGCTGGGGCCGTAGCCGCCGAAGCCGCCGCCGGAGCCCCCGTTTCCGCCCTTGGTCACCTTCGGGGGGCGATAGCCGGGAGTGCGCTGCCAGTCGACCTTCTTGCCGTGCACAGGGACGAACGATTTCGCCTCGGCCTCCGTGATGGCGGCGAACGTGGTCTTGCTGTTGAGGAATTCGGACCCCAGCTTGCCCATGGCCTTGTTCGCCTCGGACACGGCCGTGCGGACCTTGCCCACGTGCTCCGCGGCCGTGTTCGCCTTCTCCTTGTAGATCTCCTCGGACTTGGCGGAGGTCTCCTCGGGGGTGGCGTTGGGGTGCTCCTTCTTGTACGTCGCCTCTTCGACGCTCGCGTCGCTGACGAGGCCGTCGATCTTGGGCTTGGCGTCGGCCAGTTCGGTGGCCACGCTCTCCAGGGCCGTCGCGCAGGCGGCCAGGGCGTCGTGGAGGTGGTCGGCGGCCCTGCCGTACTCCGACATGTAACTGACGAAGTTCTGGGCCGAGTCGCCCTGCCAGGCCGAGTCCACGTTGCGGACCGCGGCGCCCACGCCGCTCGCGAACTCGTTGACGTCGCCCGCCGCGGCACGCCAGTCGGCCACGATGTTGCGGATCTCCTCCGGCTTGCCGCTGACCTCCTTGGCGTAGCCCAGCAGTGTGTCGCGGGAGCTCATGAGGTCGCCTTGTGCGCTTCGCGCACGTTGTCCTGCACCTTGTCCAGCGCGCGTTCGACGCCCTTGAGCTTGTTCCTCGCCTGGCCGAGCTCGCCCGAGAGCGTGCTCCATGCGGTGTCGATCGCGGTCGTCAGGGACTGCCTGGCCTCCACCTGGCCGAAGATGGAGGAGTCGGTCGGGGTCTTCGCCTTTTCCGGCATGGCGCGGTCGAGGCTCTCGTACTGCCCAGCCGCCTTGTTGGCGTCGGAGCGGCACTTGTCGAGCGCCTGGAAGTGCATGTCCACCGGGTTCACTCCTGAGCGGTCAGGTAGGCGGTCTGGATGAGGCGAGCGCCCTGGCGGCGGTCGACGTGGTAACCGCGGCCGGGTGGCAGCGGGTGCGGGCGCACGTTGCCGAACAGGAACCCTTCGTCCTTGCTTCCCGAGAGGATCAACGCGGGGCTGGCCATGTCCTTCAACCGCTGGATGACAGGGTCGAACAGGGCTCTGCCCGCGCCGCCCATCTGGCGTGACATCACCAGGTGCAGGCCGATGTCGCGAGCCTGAGGCAGCAACTCGACCAGGGGGCCGAGGGGGTTGCCTGAGGTCGCGACGAGATCATAGTCGTCGACGAAGATGTACAGGTCGGCACCCTTCCACCAACTCCGCTCGCGCAGCTGATCGGGAGTGATGTCGGCCGGAGGCAGCCGGTTGACCAGAGCGTCGCGGGTGTCCTTGATCAACTCGGCGGCGGCCGCGCTGGACGCGGCGTACCCGATGCGGTGGTCCGTCACCGCCGAGTCCAGCAGCGACCTACGGTAGTCAATCACGATCATCCTGGCCTCGCCGGGGGTCAGCCTGGCGACCAGACCCTCCGCGATGAGCCGCAGCAGGTTCGACTTCCCGCTCTCGGTGTCGCCCACCACGATGAAGTGCGGGTCGGCCTCGAAGTCGAGGGCGACGGGCGACAGCGTCGCCTCGTCGATGCCGATCGGCACCACCCGCGGCCCGGTCTGCTCGGGTGCCGGCAGCACGGTGGCCGGGAGCACGGGAGGCAGCAACCTGATGGGCGGGGCAGGGGGGCCCTGCCACGAGTCCCTGATCGCGTGGACGAGCCCGCGCACCCCAGCCGCGAGGTCCTCCGCGCTCTGCACACCGTCGATCCTGGGCAGTGCCGTCAGGAAGTGCAGACCGTCCTTGGTGAGGCCGCGACCCGGCACACCCTCGGGTACGGCGAGCGCCTTCTTCCTGTTGACCTCGGACTCGTAGGCGTCGCCGAGCTTGAGCTCGACCCTGGTGGCGAACAGGTCGCGGATACTCGGCCGGAACTCCGACCACTTGTTGGTGGTGGCGACGATGTGGATGCCATAACCGAGCCCGCGCGCGGCCAGGTCCGTGATGACAGGTTCGAGGTTCTCGAACTCCTGGCGGAGCGTGAGCCACCCGTCGACGATCAGGAACACGTCGCCCCAGCCGTCACCTTCGATGGCGCCTTCCGCCAGCATCCGCCGGTAGGTGACGATCGACTCGATGCCCCGCTCGGCGAAGTGCCGTTCGCGCTGCTCGAGGAGGGCGGAGATCTCGGCCACCGTACGGCGGACGCGGTCGCCGTCCAGGCGGGTGGCCACGCCGCCCACGTGGGGCAGCGCGTCCAGGGAGGCCAGCGCGCCACCACCGAAGTCGAGGCAGTAGAACTGCGCCTCCCGCGGGGTGTGCATGAGCGCCATGCTGGTGACGAGCGTACGAATGGTCGTGCTCTTGCCGCTCTGCGTGCCGCCCGCGATACCCACGTGACCGCCCGCGCCCGACAGGTCCAGCCACAGAGGGTCGCGGCGCTGTTCGAAGGGCTTGTCGATGATGCCGACGACGGCGTGCAACCGGCCCCTGCCCGCCCACCCGGTGGGCGAGAGGCCCAGCTCGGGCGTCACCGAGAGCGGGGGCAGCAGGTGCGCGAGGGTCGGCGGCTCGGCCAGCGGCGGCAGCCAGATGCGGTGCGCGGCGGGCCCGGCACCCTCCAGCCTTCCCACCACGACGTCGAGCAGGCTGTGCTGGCTCGTGCTCTGATCCTCGTCGCCGACAGGAAGGACCTTCGGCTCCTCCTGCTCGGGAACGGGCATGTGGGCAGGGCCGTACTCGACGACCTGGTATCCGGGCGCGTGGCCGCCCTGGGCCGCCGCCTGGGAGAAGTCGGCCTGGTAGGCGCCCGAGACGTATGCGGCCTTGAACCGGGTCATGCCGGTCGTGTCGAACTTGAGATACCCGTTGCCGGGTGCGGAGGGCAGCTCGTAGGCGTCGGCCACGCCGAGCACGGCCCTGCTCTCCATGGCCGAGAACGTGCGCAGACCGATCCGGTAGGACAGGTGGGTGTCCAGCCCGCGCAGCCTGCCCTCTTCCAGCCGCTGGGAGGCCAGCAGCAGGTGGACGCCGAGCGAGCGGCCCAGGCGTCCGATCATCACGAACAGCTCGATGAACTCGGGCTTGGCCGAGAGCAGCTCGCTGAACTCGTCGAGGACCACGAAGAGGGTCGGCATCGGCTGGAGGTCCGCCCCCTGTTCCCTGGCGCGCTCGTAGTCGCGAAGGGAAGCGTAGTTGCCCGCCGCGCGGAGCAGTTCCTGCCTGCGGACCATCTCCCCGTGCAGGGCGTCGTGCATGCGGTCGACCAGCGGCAGCTCGTCCTCGAGGTTGGTGATGACCGCGGACACGTGAGAGAGCGTGTCCAGGCCCAGGAAGGTCGCGCCGCCCTTGAAGTCGACCAGGACGAAGTTGAGGATCTCGGAGGAATGGGTGATCGCGAGGCCCAGCACCAGCGTGCGCAGCAACTCGCTCTTGCCGGAGCCCGTGGCGCCGATCACCAGGCCGTGCGGGCCCATGCCGCCCTGCGCCGACTCCTTGATGTCGAGCTCGACGACGCGCCCGTCGGAGCCCAGACCGATGGGCACGCGCAGCTTGTTACGGCCGGCGCGCGGCTGCCACGTCACCGCAGGGTTCAGCCGGCTCGGGTCGCCCACGCCGAGGAGATCGGTCAGCGAGGTGTTCGTGCCGAGCACGTCCTGCGTCTCTCCGCCGGAGGCCGCGGAGGCGCGCAGCGGCGCGAGCTGTCTGGCCAGCCCCTCCACCCGCAGGAAGTCGAGCGCGTCGGGGTCGCCGAGACGGTTGGTCGACCGCTTGCCCGCGTGATCGATCTTGACCATGTGGAAGCCGTCGGGCTGGATGTCCATGCGCAGCGTGCTTCGCTCCTCGACCACCCCGGTCGACTCCGACAGGTCGATTACGGTCACGCCATGAATGGCGTCCATGCCGAGCTGGGAGTCGTGCGGAACGTGCCCGCCATCGACGATCACCACGTAGTACGGCAGCGCGTCGGCCGCCCCGCCCGGCTTGAACCTGGCCCGCTCTCTCAGCTCCTCGCCGACCACATGGTCGAGCCAGCCGAGGTCCTCCCCCATCAACCTGACCTGGCCGGCCGCGTCCGTCTGCTCGGGATGCAGGGCGTGCGGCAGCCATTTGACCCAGTCCCAGTGCGGCATCCACTCCTTGGACGCGCACACCATGATCCGCATGTCTTCCGGCGAGTGGAATACCACGAGCTGGGCGATCATCGCCCGCACCAGGTCTCGGACGGAGACGGGCTCGCCGCTCAGGTGGATCCTGGCGAACGCGTTGAGCGCCACCGCGACGGGCAGTTCGGAGACCGTGGAATGCGCCCTGACGAACCTGCGCAACGCGCCTGCCGACAGGGCGTCGAGGTCTTCCACGGGCTTGGAGTCGGGCGGGATGAGCTGGACGGCCAGCTTCTGCACGCCGGTGCCGAGCCGTACCGTGCCGAAGTCCTCGTCCCGCGGCCTGCGCTCCCAGAGCCGCGGGCCCATGGCCACCCACCACAGCGTGTCGGGAGCGGGGCCGCTCCACTCCAGCGCCTCGCGTTGCTGGACGGCGGCCTTGCGCACCTTTCTGCGGATCTGCGAGAGGTAGCGGAAGTAGTCGCGGCGCAGGCCGTTGAGCCGGTTCTTGCGCTCGCCCGAATTGCGGCCCATCTGTCCCATGGTCATGCCCAGCATCGAGATGCCGAACAGGCCGCTGGCGACGTACATCAGCGGGCTGGAATGGCCGCCCGCGGTGAACATCAGGCCCATGGCACCCGCCCCTGCCAGCATGGGCACGTAGGTGAGGATACCCATGAGGCCGGCGGGCTGGACCTCGGGAATCTCCGGCGGAGACTCCAGCAGGATCTCTCCGCGCGGCGGTTTGGGGCTGGGGCGGCGCTCGGGGCGGCGCACGACAACGATGCTCACTGGCCGGACAACCCTCCTGTCACAGGAATCCCTTTCTTATCAGATGCCGTTATCGTCGGAAACGTGACATCGATTGCGCACCAGCCGATGCAGCAAGGCGCACTCCCGCAAATCCACGCGCCCGTGCCCCCGCTCTGCCACGTCACGATCGTCGCGCCGCGCAGGCGGGCCGATCTGGCGCTGCCGACCGACATCCCTCTCCCGCACGTGCTGCCAGGCATTCTGCGCGCGGTGGGGGAGGCCGGCGGCGAGTCCGCCTCCGCTCCCGGCTGGGTCCTGCAACGCCTCGGCGGTGCCCCCTTCGACCTCGGACAGAGCCTGGCCACCCTCGGGGTGCTCGACGGCGAGGTGCTGTATCTGCGGCCGCGAGAGGCGGCCATGCCTCCCGCCCTCTTCGACGACGTCGCCGACGTGGTGGCCACGGGCGTCAACGGCGGCTCGGGCAAATGGGAGCCGAAGCACACCAGGCTGATGGGCGTTGGCGGCGCCACCGTGCTGCTCGCGCTGGGCTCGGTCGGCCTGGTGCTGGCGGGAGAGCCGGTGGGCGGGCTCGCCGCGGTCGCGGGCGTGCTCGCGCTCCTGCTCGTCATGGCGGGCGCAGCGCTGTCCAGGGCGGTCGGTGAGGCCTGGGCGGGCGCGTTGATCGGGTACGCCTCGCTGCCGTACGCCTTCCTGGCGGGCCTGTACGCGCTGGGCGGGGGCTTCGGCGCTCCGCACCTGCTCGCCGCTCTCGCCTGTACGGCGCTGGCGGCCACGATCGGCACCGCGGCGATCGCCGAGGGCGTGCCCGGCTACCTCGGAGTCGCGATCGCGTCGGTCGCGGGGGCGATAGCCGCCGCCGTTGTGATGATCTTCGACGCTCACGCCGCGGGCACCGCGGCGATCACGGCCACCGTACTGATGGCGTTCACTCCGCTCATTCCCACTCTGTCGTTCAGGATGGCGAGGGTGCCGCTGCCCGCGCTGCCCACCAACGCCGAGGAACTGCGGGCCGACAACCAGCTGCTCGACAGCGCATCGGTGCTCGAGCGCACCCAGCAGGCCCGAGGGTATGCCACCGGCCTGGTCATCGGTGTCGCGCTGTCCGGGCTCGGCGCGCTGGCCTTCCTGGTGGCCGAAGGCGGCTGGATGGCGGTCGCCATGGCGGCGACGCTCTCGCTGACGCTCATGCTGCGCGCCCGCGTCTTCCACGGGCTCGGCCAGCGCCTTTGGCTGATCACCTCCGGCCTCGCGGGACTGATCTCGCTCGCGGTGGCGCAGAGCGTGGGCGCTGGGACCGTGGGAGCCGCCGCCGTGGTGATCGGCCTGCTGTGGGTGGCCATGATCATGCTCAGCCTGGGGCTGTGGCTGCCCACGGGCCGGCTCTCGCCGTTCTGGGGGAGGGCCGGCGACATCGTGGACGTCATGCTGCTCGTCGCGCTGTTCCCGCTCGCGCTCGGTGTTCTGGAGGTCTACGCCTGGATACGGGGGTTGTCAGGCTAGGCGGTCGCGCATGCGGGCGATCCGGTCCCCGCTCTCCTTGAGGAAGGAGTCCTGCAGATCCTCGACCATCCGGTTGAGCGACTCGGCGTCGAATTTCCCGCCGACGGGCATGGCGAACAGGCTGCGGGCGTTGCTGTCGTGGTTCTCCTGGGCGGCACGCACCGCCTCGATGATCTCCTCGGCGAGCTCGTGGCCCTCGAGGCGCATCGCCCTGCCGCTGAGCTTCACGTCGGTGAGCTTGCCTTCGGCGTCCACGGTGGCATGCACGAGCCCGCTGCGGCTCTCACCCGCTCCGGTGATCTCGGACAGGCCGTTCATTGCCGCGAGGACGTCCCTCATCTGCCGCTCGGTGTCCAGGATGACGCGGTCGAGGTCCTCATGGTGGATGTTGTCCATGCAGCCATGGTCATCGAGACGGAGTGAACCATTGGAAAGCGCTCGCAGTACATTCGCTGAACCGATCATGAAGGATCCTCGGATCAGCTGATCTTTAGGTAACAATCAGGACTTATGGCTGGTCCTGATATCTATGTGACCTCAACGGCGATCGCCCATCTGTGCAGCAGGATCGACAAGGAGCTGCAGGGGGCGCTGGCCTTCGTCGGCGACCTTTGCGAAGCGAACCACGTGGACGGGCTCGGGTTCGGCATCGCCGGTGGCATGATCCTGGAGGGCCCCTACGAGGAGCTGCGGCAGTGGGCTGAGAAGAAGATGGCCGAAGCTGAGGGCTGCACCGAGAGCTGGTTGACCACGTTGGCCACGGCGCAGCGCAACTGGCGCGCCGCCGAGGACGCCAGCGCTGTGAGGTACCGCTGATGGTCGACTCCCTGGCGCGCAGCCTCGAGCCGGTGAGCCGGCGAACGGTCGCGCGGTACGGCAATCCCTACGCTCCGCCGAGACACGGCGGCCCCTGGCCGGCCTCGTCCGTGGGCGAGCCGATGGGGCCGAAGGCCATGGAGTTCCTGAAGAAGCTCGGCAGGGTGTCGGCGGGTGTCCTTCCCGCGATCGCGATCGCGAGCACCATGCTCGCCAACGAGCCGGGCATGGCTCAGGCGGCGAGCAACTGGAAGAGCGGCATCGCCGCTCGCCTCGACGACGGCGTCAAGCAGCTCCTGCCACAGCTCATCGCCACCTCGAAGGAGGGGTGGATCGCCATGGACCGCCTGGAGTTCGAGCGCGTCGTCTGGGAGTTCCACCGGGAGATCGGCGCGTTGCGCTCGGTTCTGTCCGATGTGGGCGGGATGATCGACGAGGTGGCCGCCGGCTACCGGAGCTTCTGGCTGAGAATGATCAACCTCGGTATCGGCGTGATCGCGGCCCTTGTCTTCGCCAAGCGCCTGCAGTTCATGCCGTTCCCGGCCGCCCAGGTGGCCGGGAGGCTGCTGGAGACGGCCGTGTCGCTGAGCGTGGTCAGTGCGACGGCCATCTTCAGCGTGACCCTGTCGGCCGTCCTGAAGGAGGCCGGGGGCCTCATGTCGACGGTGGTCAAGAAGGGGCACCAGTTCAGCTACGTGACCCCGAGCGGCGCGGCCGCGGTGAACTTCCGCAGCGTGACCATCGACACCAGCAAGTACCCCTCCTTCCGTGAGCCGGCCGTCAAGGGCACTCTTCCTCCCGGTTCCCAGAACTTCGACTGGGTCGAGCCCAAGCGCGAGAAGTGACCGCCCGAGACGCTAGGTATCCCTCCGAACGCCGTTCCCGCGACACCTGAGCTGTGGTCGCGGGGACGGTCTTCGGCGTGTGGTTCAAGTGATTGCGTGGGTTCGCCAGCAGGGCTAGGTTGATTGGATCTTTGGTGTGAACGGGATGGAGTGGACATGATGGACGGGGATTTCGGCACCATCGACATGGACAGAATCATCAAAGGCGCCGACGCGCAGATGGCCCGCGTGGAGGAGATGCAGCAGAGCCTCTCCACGTTGGTCGGGCGGGCATCCGACGAAGATGGCCTGGTCAGCGTGGAGTACGCCAGCGAAGGCATGCGCGACCTGACGCTCCACCCCAAGGCGATGCGGCTGAGCTCGGGCGAGCTGGCCGAGCTCATCAAGACGGTGTTCCAGGAGGCGTCCGCCGATCTCCAGCGTCAGGCGAGCGAGCTCATGGCCGAGGTGTTCGGCGAAGACAACCCCATGCGGAACTTCACCGACCCCGAAGCATCCATGCACGACATCAGGCAGGCGCGCGCGGCCTTCGACAGGACCTTCGAGGACGTGATGGGCGAGCTCGATCGCATCAGCCGCAGACTCGACCTCTGACGCCGCGCCCGCCCATCCCCTTCCGGTCCCCGGCTCAGCAGCCGATGCGGCCGGGGCTGGTCCCGTCCGTTTTGATCACGAAGGCGTCCCCTTCGGGGTCGTAGATCTGCCGGTCGCGCTCGTCACAGCCTTCGCTCGCCGCGCCGCCCATGCCACCGGGCGCGAACGGGTACATCGAGCTGCCCATGCCTCCCGTTCCGCGCAGCACGCCGGGAGCGGCCGCCGGATTGCCCGAACCGAAGGTGCCGTACCCCATGACGCCGCCTTCCCTGCCGATGACGCCGTCGGGGCCGATCATGTTCGGGGTCACCAGCGGCGTCGTGGTCGTGCGCGGCGGCGGGTTCGGGCCGAGGTAGTCGGCGGGCGGGGTCGTCGTCGTGGTCGGCGTCACCGGGTTGGGAGCGGTGGTCGTCGCGTCGGCCAGGTCCGTGCCCCGCGACTCGTCGCCGCCGATGACAGGCGGTGTGGTCGGCTGCCCGCCCGGAGTCTCCGGCGTACCGCCCGGTTGACCCGGCGGCTGCGGCGACGGCTCGGGAGTCCCGGGCGTCGGGTCCTGAGGCTGCGGGTCCTGCGGCTTCGGGTCCTGCGGCTTGGGATCCTCCGGCTTGGGGTCCTGAGGCTGCGGATCCTGCGGCTTGGGGTCGCCTGGACCTGGGTCCTGACCGCCCCCCGGCTGTTCCGGACCAGGGGAGGAGGATCCGGGGCCGCCGGTGTTGGAAGAGCCCGAGCCGCCCGGTGAGTCGGAGCCTGACGTCCACGTCCGTGAGGTGCTGTCGGGCACGCGGTCGTCTCTGACGGTGACGTTGTCCGCCTTGTGACCGGAGAAGTCGAGCGGCTTGACCTCAGGCAGTGCGAACGCCAGGCCCTCGGGCAACGCCATGTTGATTTCGGCGATCTCATTGTTGAGCTTGCGCAGGTGCTCCCTGGCGAGGATGTCACCCAACGGGTTCGACGCCACGCTCGGCTTGGAGTTGCCGGAGGTGGGCGGCGTCAACCACTCCGGAACCGAATACGTCGACGAGGAGCCGGTGCTCGGGGCGGGCGGGTTCAACCCGTAGTCCGAGTAGAGACTGGAGCCGGTGCTGCCGCCGTTCAGCGAGATCGTGCCGCCCGGCACGTTGCTCTTGTAGTGCTCCAGTGCCTTGGCGTACTTCTTCAGCTGCTCGCCGGTGCTCTTCAGCGCGTCGTGCAGCGCCTTGGCGGTGCCGTGAATCTCCCTGAGCGTCTTCTGCGCCTGGGCGGCGTCCTTGCCGTGCCACGAGGTCACCAGCGCCCTGTGGGTACGCATGACCCTGGCCTGCAGCCCGCTCTGGTCATCGAGCTTCGCCGCCGCGAAGACGAACTCCTCGCCGGCACGCCGCAGGCTCTCCGGGTTTGTGTTGTCCAGGAATGCCTTGATCTGGGCGTGCGTCAGCCCCTTCTCGTCCCCGAGCTCGTAGAGGAACGAGTAGATCTTGATATTGGCCCAGGTGGACTCAGCCACAGTGCACTCCTCAGGCGCTGCTGTCCTTGTGGCCCTGGTCGGTGTTGTCCACGGCCTTCTCGATGGCGACGCCGATCGCCTCGATCTTGCCGACCAGTTCCTTGTACTTCCCGAACAGGATCTCGTAGCTTCTGGCGACGTTCTGGCCGAAGTAGTCGGCCGTCGGCCAGGTGCCGGTGTCCTTCGGCCCCACATTGCCGAGCACCTCGACCTGGGTGAACGTGCCGGGACCCGACCAGGTGGCGCTGCCTCCGGCGGGCGCGCTGCCCTCGAAGTCGCTCAGGAGGTCCTTGCGCAGGTTGCGGGCCGCGTCCCTGACCGAGTCGTGGTGCATGTACCGGGGCGCCTTCTCGTCGAGCCCCTCCCAGTCCGGGTGGAGGGGGACCTCAGGCGGTTGCCAGTTTTCTTCGACTTCTTTCATGCCTTGTCCTTGGACACGTGGTCGATACGGCCGATGGTGAACTTGGCGTCACTTTGGAACAGGTCCTCGTCCTCCAGGTAGCAGGTGTCGCGCCACCGCTCTTCCTCCTCGGTCTTCGACCCGGACCCGCCGTGCGGGAGAACCGTGGGCGTGATGCCGCCCCGTCCTCCACCGCCGCCTCCCGCACCTGAGGCTCCCCCTGAAGCGCCGGCGCTCACTCCCACGCCTACGCCATTGGAGGAGTGGCCGCTGCCGGAGGAGTTGCCGTTGCCGAAGGAGGTCGGGTCGGTGATGCCGGTCTGGGCGAGACTCGGGTCGTAGCCCGAGAGGCTGGTGGTCTTCCCCAGCGAGGTGCCGTTGCCGTTGCCCTCGCCTGCGCCGTTGCCCACGCCGTTGACGCCGGGCACAGAGCCGTCCACGCGCCCCGGGTTCGCGTCGATGTCGAGCGCGCTCGGATCGACCGATTGGATCTTGTCGTCGATCCCACTGCCGTCCACGTCGTGACCACCTGTTCCGGAGCCGCCGAGTCCGTCGCCGACGTCGCCGACGTCTCCGAGGTCTCCGACGCCGCCCGGATCATCCACGCCGCGAAGATCGACGTCGCGGAGCTCGTCGAGCCCGGATCGCATGGACGAGTCGTACGGGCTCGTGGTCGTCGCCGGCACCGCACCTGGAATGTTGGAACCGGGCGGCGGGACGTTGTTCGTGTTGAACGGGGGCACGGTCAGCTGAGGGATGTCGGTGGTCAGCGAGGCGGGAAAGAGATCGTTCACCTTCATGGTGGCGTCCGTCAGCTTCGTCAGGTGCTCCCTGGCCGCCTTCATCTCCTTCTCCTGCTTGCTCTCCCCGACCAGGTTCAAGAAGGGGACGTCGCTGAAGAGAGAGGTGATGCCACCGGCGATCGTGCCCACGACACCACCGATGACCGCGCCCGGAGGGCCGCCGACCAGGAATCCGATACCCGCTCCGCCCATACCCCACTGGCCCGCCGCCTCGAGGGTGGAGATGTCGCTGCCCACGTCGCCTGGCGTGTCACCTCGGAAGACGGCCACGGTGTCGGAGTAGGCGGCGAGGGCGGGAGCGATGCCCTTGGTCGAGGGCTTGCCCGGGGGGTCGTCGGCGATCGCGTCCATGATCGAGACGGCGGAGTCGCGCATCCGGCGCAGCTGGGTCTTCACCTGCTTGGCGTCCTCGCCGACCGTCCAGGCTGTGTCGAGGATCTTGAGATGCTTGTCGATGGCCTCGACCAGGGTGTCCAGCTTGATGCGGACGGCCGCGAACTCCTCGGCGGCGGACCTGAGGAGATCGGGCCTGGTCTTCTTGAGCGCTTCCCTCAGCATGTCGAGGGGTATTTCCTCGGCGTCCTTGGGGCAGATGATCACCGCTTTGATGGGCGAGGTGTGAGTCGCCACGTCAGACCTCGGCCGTGTTGGCGTGCTCGGTGCTCTTCTGCTCGCCCTCGTCGAACTTGGCCAAGGCCGCTCCGAGCAGCACGATGGAGGCGCCGAGCGTCCTCGAGATGCTCGTGTAGGTGCCCGCCACTGCCGCCTCCGCGTTGGTGAAGCTGCTGCGCATGCCGAGCGCGGCCGTCCAGATCCCGCCGAACGCCTCGTAGTTCGACGCCAGGCCACGGACCGGGCCGTTCTCGGGAAAGGCCACGGCCTCCGCATCGTAGGAGGTCGCGCCGGGAACGAACAGATCGAATATCTCGTCGAGCTCGTTCCTGGCGTTGCGAACCGCTTGGCGGCTGACGTCGACCCCGCCGTCGCTGCCCATGGCTTACTTTCCGTCGAACATGGCGGTGTTGATCCGCTCGACGTCCCGCATGTTCATGTTGGTGATGTTGATGTTCTGGGACAGCAGCTGGACGACGTCGGCCAGGTCCTTGGCACCCGTCTGCCAGACGACGCGGGCCTCCTGGTAGGCGATCTTCGCGGCACCCTCCCAGATCGCGGTCTTGGCGCTGAGCTGGTTCTCCAGGTCCTCGAGCTCGGCGACCAGCTCTTTGAAGGCGACGCCGAAGGCCGTCTCACCGGCCTCGAGACCGGCAAAGTTGATCTTAGTGACGTCAAAGATGTCGTGATCAGCCATCAGGGCCTACTTCCCGGTGGACTTGAGGTTGGCGTCGAGGTCGGCGTCGATCATCGCCGCGATCTTGTTGAACCGCTCTTCCTCTTGCTGGTTGAAGAGGTCGTAGTTCTTGTTGTTCGACTGGACCGACTCGGCGAGCTTGGTGAGGCTCTGGAGGATGACGTCCATCCGCTCGTGCCACGCGATGGTCACCTTCACGAACGCCGCACGCGATGTGCCTACCCAGTGGGCTGCCAGGTCCGCGTTGGCGGTGTCGAGCTTGCGCTGGATCCCCAGGATGTTCTCCTGGGACTTCATGATCAAGGAGATCGCTTGCTCAAGGTCCGCCCGACTTGCTTGTGCCTGATCGGCCATGTCACCTCCATGTGCTCCGGTTTCTCGCCCATCACAGTAATGATCAGGCGTCGCACAAACGGCCTGACTTCAGGTTAAGGTTTGGTTACATTTCTGGGGAAATTTCGTATACATGCAGCTCATGGGGTGAATTTGTGGGTCTCGGTGGCGTCTGAAGGTCGGCGCCCGTAATGTGACCTTGTGAGTGGTGATCCGGTTGACTGGTCGTCGCTGAGCGGCGCGCAGAGCCCCAAGAAGAGCGACCCGAACTTCAAGATGCAGTCGAGTGGCGTCAGACAGCTGGGCAAGGACTACTCCAGTCACAGCGACGACCTGGACGCGATGAGCACCAAGACCTCGTCCATCGATCTGCCCGCACTAACCTTCGGCGCGATCGGGTACGGCCTGGTCACCGCCCACAACAACGTGCGCGACAACACCGTGGACGCGCTCAAGCAGGGCAAGGACGTCCTGGACTCGTTTCGAACGGCGCTGGCCGGCGCGGCCGACAACAAGGACCTGGCGGACGAGGCAAGCAAGACCAGGGGCGGCGACGAGAAGGGGGGCCCGGACCTTTCCGGGCTCAAGTCCCAACTCGGAGGCGGGCCCAAGATTCCCACCGGCAAGGACCTGGGCCTCGACGGGCTCGGCGGCAAAGGCCCGAAGCTGCCTGATCAGAAGCTGCCCGACCACAAGTTGCCTGATCAGAAGTTGCCTGATCAGAAGCTGCCCGACCACAAGTTGCCTGACCACAAGTTGCCTGATCAGAAGCTGCCTGATCAGAAGCTGCCTGATCAGAAGCTGCCTGATCAGAAGCTGCCCGACCACAAGTTGCCCGACCAGCCGCAGATGCCTGACAGCAAGCTGCCCCAGCAGCCGCAGATTCCCGATCCGAAGGGGATCGACACGAGCGGCCTGAACCAGCGGCCGGCCAACCCGATCGAGAGCAAGCTGGCGTCATACGACCCCTCGGCGCAGGATCTCCTGGGAAGGACGCCGAACTCCAGCGCACCGCAGTCGGGAACGAGCTTCACCGACCCGAGGGGCGGGAGCGGCGTCAGTTACGGGGCAGGGGCGGGCGCAGGGGCAGGCGCCGGAACGGGCGCGCTCGGCGGCGCCGGAGCCCGTGGCATGACCGGAGGCGGGATGCCCATGTACTCGCCGATGGCGCCGGGTATGGGTGGCGGAACAGGCGAACAGGACAAGGACCGCGACGGCTCCAAGCTGTTGAAGGGCAACCCCGACGACTATGAGGACGACCAGGACATCGCGCCGCCCGTCCTCGGCAAGGAGTAGATCGCAGTGGGATCCGGCAAGTTCGTCACCGCCGCCTCCATGGTGTCGTCAACCATCCCCGTCATACCTGCGGTCATTCCGCTGGCCATGTTGTTCTGGGGTCTCGTGGCTTATCCCGAGAAGATGGGCGAAGGGGCCGACCACTGGAAGGATTCCACTCCTGCTCACGCTCCGACCCAGTCGACGCCATCGTTCGTGCAGGTGACCAACGAGGACAAGAAGAAAGAGGAATGGCACCCGCCGATGGCGGGGGACGACATCAAGCTCCTGCGCGATGCCCTGAAGCAGTTGCTGACGCAGGCGGAGAAGCAGCAGGTCTGGCAGGGGATGTCGTTCGACTCGTTCAAGAAGCTCGCTCTGGAGTTCGACGGCAAGCTCGCGGATCTGCAGGAGCTGCGCCTCGGCGTGAGCGGCAGCCTCGAGGCGGCGAAAACCGCTTACGACTTCCTCTCCGACCTGCTCCTTACCATTGCCAGCTTCGTCGTGGCCCTGGCCGCCTTCACCGCAGCGTCGAGCGTCACACCTCCGACATTCATAACCGCTCATGCTCGTGCCCTGCAGATCCTGCAGATGCTCTACCGGCAAGTCGGCAACATCATCGGGCTCATGTCGAAGCTGACCATGAAGATCACTTTCATGATGTCCGCCATGGGCTATACGGCCATTGCGCTGACCTCGCAGTTCCCCGGCATGAAGCCCCTCAAGGGGACACCGCCCGCCTTCGTCCAGGCGAAGGCCGTCTTCGATCCGGCCAAGCAGGAGGTCGCCAAGGACCCCACCGCCGATGTCCAGGCCAATGTGAAGCCGGACATGGGAGGGATGAGTAACGTCCTCCCCTTCCTGACGTAGGCGCAGGCGTCCTACTCCTCCGGGGGATAGGTCAGGAGCGTCCCGGGCCAGATGGCCTGGAGCCGGGGCCGATGTGATCGCGGTTGAAGTCGTAGCGAAACCGCCCTCGGCGACGGCCATGCCGCTCTTCACCGTGCCCGGGCGAGGCCGAAGTCGGCCCCGCCCCGCTGGCCACTCGAGGTCGCTGCCACCACGTCGTCGGTCTGCTCCGCGCACGTCTCCATCGCCGCGCGCAGCTTCTTCCCACCGGCCTCGAAACCGCTCACGCATGTCCTTTCCGCAGTTGACCGGAAGAGTCGGGACCCTAGCGTTTTCGGGTGTTTCGGCCTAGTTAAGGGCAATCGGATGGAGTGCTACGGCTGGGTCCAATTTCGGCCCTTCCGGGATGAGATGCAGGATCGAGGAGGGGATCGGTGTGACGTCGGTGGTTTCGTAGCCGAGGGTGGCGATCTGCGAGCCCGACAGGAGGGCGAACCTCCGTCCCTGATCGGTGATCAGGAAGTACTGGGTGATCGATGCGAGCTGGTTCTCACCGGGCAGCAGACCGGCGACGGCCGCCGCGCCCGGCGGTAGCAGGACCTGGTCGAAGTGCTCGGGATCGGCCGAGGTGCGAGGCGGATTGATCGCAATGCGGCTTCCCGTCGTCAGCTTCGCCTTGACCGAGCCCTTCTGGGCATCGGCGTAGACGGCGCACAGCGGCGCGGAGGCCGGCGGGTTCACGACCTGCGGCATCGTCGAGGGCAGCGCGCCGGTGATGACGTTCTGCTTGGACGGCGAGGCGTTCACCGACGCCGCGTCAGTCGAGAGGGGGACGGCCCTGCGCGAGCCGTACGCCTGCTTGCTGGCCGGGTCCTCGAGCAGGAGCCTGGCCTGGATGGCGGTGATGGGCGCGAAGCCGTCGTTGAGCAGGACGTACCAGCGATCCTCACTGCCGGGCAGCGCCGACACCTTGTACACCCGCCCGACGACCACGGTCGTCCTGCCGTCACGGCTCTTCAGCTTCCGTCCGCGGTCGCTTACCGGGGGCCCCTCGAAGTTCCCGCCCTGGGGGATGGCGTTGAGCCACGCCGGGGGCACCTTCCTGGCCTGCCCCCCGAGCATGCGCACCGCATGGGAAGCCGCCTTCATCCTGCGGTCGGCCCAGATGACCCAGTCCTGATGGCCGTCGTTGACCACCATCACACCGCTTCCGACGGGCGAGCCGCCGAGGTCGATCCCGCCGACCAGCGTGGTGTACGCCTTGCGGCCCAGGATCGGGTCCTCGCCCTCCACCACGCACACCGACCAGGGCGTCTTGACCAGTTCCTTGCGCGAGGGCAGCGAGTAGGGGGCGCCCGCGATGCCCACCAGAGGCCCTCTGCTGAACTCCCTGAGCGACGCGGCCGAGACGTTGCGCGTCTTGATCTCCGCGGCGTCGAGCAGCAGCCTGGCCGAGGTGTAGTTGGCGACGGGCATCAGCCGTCGCTCCTTCTGGCTGTAGACGTAGAGGGCGCCGCTCTCCTCCTCGACCAGAAGCTGTCCCGGCTGGGTCAGATTGGTGGCACCACCTGGACTGACCAGGCCCCAGATGCCGAAGACCGCCATGACCAGTACGCCAAGCAGGATGCCGCAGAACGTCGCGACGTTCTGCCGTCGCATGGGCGACTCCGGCACGTCGGGCTCGGCCTGCAGCAGGGCCATGCCCAGGCGTTGCTGCATCAGCCGGTGCGCCTGGTAGAGGTCCTTCCTGGTCTGCATCGCACTCCGTTTCTCCGGGGGATGCGGACCAGCATAGGAGCGAGCCGATCAGTCCGGCAGGGCGGTCTGGACGGGGGTGACGGTGCCGAGCGTCACCAGGAGCCCCCGCCCCGGCGGCCCGCCGACCGCGCCGCGCGGCAGCCGTACGGTGAACAGGTCGCCGTCGGCGGGGCTCTGTACCGACAGCAGCAGCCCCGTGCGTGACTTGCGGGTCTCGGCGACGAAGCCGCGGTAGGCGGTCGTCAGGTCGCCCGTCGTCCCCGCGATGATCAGGCCGTGCTCGCCGTCCCTGCCGGTCCTGAGCGTCTCCTCCATGAGCCGGCCGAGCGGCGAGTCGGGGTTGATCAGCTCGGCGTCGTCCACGACCAGGACGTAGCGTTCGCGTCCTTCGAGCAGCTCGCGCAGGCCCGTGGCGTCGCCGTCGAGGATCGCCAGCGCGCCCTCCAGGTCGCGCAGCGGGCTGCGGCGAGGGACGACGGCGACGACCGGCGTGCCGCGCGCGATCAAAGATCGGGCGGCGGTCAGCAGCGACGACGAGCGGCCCGAGCGGGGCGGCCCCGCGACGACGGCCCCCGGCCCGTGGGCGAGCAGATCGACGCCCACCGGAGCCAGCGCGTCGCCGCCCACGCCGAGCAGCCCCCACAGCGGCCCCTTCGGCGCGGGCCCGAGCGCCAGAGCCTGGCTCGCGGTGACGCGCATCGGGAGCGCGTCCACGCGCAGCGGCGGCTCGCCTTCGGGCTCGCGGGTGCGGGCCAGCGCCTGCAGCGCGGCCACCTGGGCGGGGCCGGACGGGTCGGGGTCGAGCAGCGCGATCTGGCTCTCCACGACGCCCTGCTCCCTCATGGCCAGCGCCCGGCCCTGGGGCATCGAGGCGGGCAGGTCCTTCAGCGGCAGCCCGGCCAGGCCGTAGTCGGCCGGGTCGGCGAGGCGGAGGATCAGCCGCTCGTCGAAGACCGTCGACACCTGGCCGAGCAGCGCCGAGCGGTCGCCCGTCACCACCGCCCGCAGCCCGACCGCGGGGCCCTCCCTGAGCAGCTGGAGCAGCACCTCGATGAGCCTGCCGTAGTCGTAGCCCTCGAAGGCGGCGACGTAGCCCTCCCACCTGTCGAGCATCAGCACCAGCCACGGCAGCCGGTGGCCCGCCGCGCGGTACTCGGCGAGCGAGGCGTGTCCCGCCTCCGCCAGCAACTGCTGCCTGCGCCCCACCTCCTCGCGCAGCCTGGTGAGCAGCCGCTCGACCCTGTCGAGCTGGTCGCGCGTGACGACCGCGCCGCAGTGCGGCAGCGCGACCAGCGGCAGCAGCGCTCCTGATCCGCAGTCGACGGCGTGCACGTGCACGTCGGCGGGGGAGCGCGCGGCGGCGATGGCGCCCGCGATCGTGCGCAGGGCCGTGGACCTGCCGCTGCGCGCCGCGCCCGCGATCAGCAGGTGGCCGCCCCGTTCGAGGTCGAGCGTCAACGGCCGCCGTTCCTGCGCCCACGGCAGGTCGCTCAGCCCGAACGCCAGCCCCTCGGGCGGATCGAGGACGACCTGCGCGGGCAGCGGCGGCAGCCACGGGCTCGGCTGCTCGGGCACCTCAGCCCGCTCCGCCGCCGCTGCGATCGTGTCGGCCAGGATCGCCAGGTCGGAGATCGCCGGCCCTTCGAGGGGTTCGGGCGCGGGCGGCAGCGGCCTGCCCAGAGCGGGCCAGCCCAGCGCCACCGCGCGCAGCCGCGCCTGCGCGTCGCCGGGGGCGCGCCCGCCCACCCTCGCGGCCTGGACGGCGACCGCCGCCCCCGACCCCGACCTGACATAGCACCGGCCAGGAGTCGCCTTGGAGATGTGCGCGGCGTCGGGCACGTCGATCACATCGGCCGACTCGGCCGCCTCGGTCACCCTGAGCGCGATCCGCAGCGAGGTGTTCGCCTGGATGTCGGCCGTCACCACCCCGGCAGGGCGCTGCGTGGCCAGGATGAGGTGGATGCCGAGCGAACGCCCCCTGCGCGCGATGTCGACGAGCCCCGCCACGAAGTCGGGCAGCTCGGCGACCAGCGCGGCGAACTCGTCGATGATCAGCACGAGGCGCGGGAGCGTGCCCTCGTACTCCTCGATGTCCTTGGCCCCCGCCTCCAGCAGCAACCGTTCCCTGCGCCTGATCTCGGCGGCGAGCGAGGTGAGCGCGCGCTGGGTGAGATGGCCGTCGAGGTCGCTGACCATGCCGACGGTATGCGGCAGCCTGGCGCAGTCCTTGAACGCAGCCCCACCCTTGTAGTCGATCAGCACGAACGTGAGCTGGTCCGGCCTGTTCCGCGCGGCCAGCGCGCAGATGAGCGTCTGGAGCAGCTCCGACTTGCCCGCGCCCGTCGTGCCGGCGATCAGCGCGTGGGGGCCGTCCTTGGCGAGGTCGACGGTGAACGGGCCGTCGGGGCCGACGCCCAGCAGCGCCTCGGTGCTCGGAGCGTTCCATCGGACGGGCGGGTGCAACAGGTCGAGCAGGCGCACGGCCTCGGGCAGGCTGTCCGAGGGGTCGTCGCGGGAGACGTCGAGGAGCGGCGACAGCGCCCTGGCCAGACGCTCGCACCACGACGGCGGTACCCGGTCGGCCAGCGCGGCGCCGAGCACGTCGAGGCCGCCGCCGCGCAGCCGTACCAGGCCGTCGAGGCCGCAGGCGGCCACGGTCTCGCACTCCTCCGGCAGCAGCCGCTGCTCCTCGTCGACGGCCAGGGTGTAGACGCCCGCGCGCGGGCCCTGCCGCAGCACCTGGGGCATGCCGGGCAGTCCGCGCAGGACCTGCGCGCCGTCGAGCACCACCAGCACGTCGTAGGGCCGCTCGTCGTAGGAGGGCCGGTGGTCGGCCGCCTCGGGGCCGCCCAGGTCGTCCCAGCCGGTCGGGACCTTCCCGAACTCGGGGATCGCGGTGTTGAGCCGCTCGTCGATCAGCGCGGTCAGCTCCGCCACCCGCCTGCCCGCCGACTCGGGATCGGCGCCGATCAGCGCCACGCAGTCCTCACCGCGGTGCGGCGCGCAGTGCGGCAGCCACCGCACCCAGCCCCACCGCTCCTGCGCGTCGGGGCAGGCCGAGATCACCACGATCGCCAGGTCGCGCGGGCTGTGCAACGCGGCCGCCTGGGCGACCAGCCACGACACCAGGCCCGCGGCGTCCTCGCGCGGGCCCGTCACGCCCGCGACGCCGAGCCTGCGCATCGGCAGCGCCACCGGCACCTTCTCGCAGACCGGAGTGTCGTACGGCACGTCGAACTCCAGCTCCGCCGGCAGATCGGCGAGCCCGACGCGGAGCCTGAGGGCGTCGGCGTCGTGGATCCTGCGCTCCCACAGCCGCCTGCGCGGTCCCGTCGCGGTCAGCAGCACCTCGGCGGGATCGGGGGCCGCCGCCCTCCTGGCCCGCTGGTCGGTCCTGCGGGCCTGCTCGACCTCCTCGCGGAAGAGGGCGAGGTCCTCCCTGTACTGCTTGGCCGAGCGCTTGTCCTGCCTGCGCCCGTGCCGCCGGTCGCTCCACCACTGGCCGACCATGATGAGCGGGGTCATGAGCGCGATGAGCAGGTAGTACCACTGGCCGGTGACGAGCATCATCGTCACGCCGAGGACGGCGGGCAGGAAGGCGGCCAGCAGCTGCAGCCGCATCGTCTCCGCGCGCTTGGGCTCCTGCGGGACCTCGAACCTGCGCGCCGTGTCGGGCCGCTTCAGCCGGGGCGGGCGGTTGTAGGCCAGGCCGCCGTCCGGATGCGGCGCGAGGTGGGCGTCGGCGGGCTCGATCGCGGTCAGCGTGAAGATCGAGGAACCGGCGGTGAGCAGGGCGTGCTCGGGCCAGTCGACGGGGGCGGTGACGGGCTCGCCGTCCATGAGGATGCCGGGCGGCTCGCCCATCGGCGGGGTGTCCCGCAGTGCCAGCTCGTCGAGCTCCTCGGCGTACCTGCCCTTCGCCTTCTTCCTCGGCGGCTCTTGGTGCCTGGCGGGCGGGGGCTCGACGGTGATCGCGGCAGGGGTGACCCT
The DNA here is from genome assembly GCF_040648355.1 of Nonomuraea sp. NPDC049152. NCBI lineage: Bacteria > Bacillati > Actinomycetota > Actinomycetes > Streptosporangiales > Streptosporangiaceae > Nonomuraea > Nonomuraea sp. NPDC049152. Next base: position 175,044 of record NZ_JBEZDO010000017.1, read on the forward strand.
GACGATCGCGGCCTCGGGCACCAGGGCGGGATCCCGTACGGCCATCGCGCACGTGAGGTCGGCGCCGATCACATGGACGCCCAGGCCAAGGCGGTGCACGGAACCCGCGTCGGGACCGCCGACGACTCTGACCTCGGCCACCCCGCCGGGCTCCGCGACGACGGTCAGGCCCGCCAGCCTGGGGTGCAGGGTGATCGTGTCGCCGTCGCGCAGGACGGCCCGCGCGGGCGCCCTCGGGTCGACGGGCTTGCCGTCGCGCCACACCGTCGGCCCCTCGAACCCGAGCCCCGAGCCCGTCGCCCAGGCGTCCTCGCCCGCCGGGGGCGCCGCCGTGCGCACCTCGCTTCGCTGCCGGGGGATGCGGGGCGAGCCGCCGAGCCCGTACGGCGCGCGGCTCCTGGACAGGCGGACCACCTTTGCCAGCGGCTCCTCGGGCGGCTCCGTCAGGGCCTCGGCCACCTTGGCGACCGTGGTGGCCTCGTCGCCCTCGATCACGACGTCACGGTCGCCGCGCTCGTCGAGCACGGTGAGCATGATCCGCATGTGCCGTCTCCTCGGGGTCGGACCGGCCGCCACGCTAACCCTTGCCTGCCGTGTTCGCCGCCCGGATGACGACTCCGGCATGAATGACCATTCGCCGGGCGAGCGCGCCGGTCCGCACGGGGTTACGCCTTTCAGGACTGCCGCAGGCGGGGTCGCGGTTCGACGCGACGATGCCGGGGCGTGAAAGGGGGGCTGTTGTGTCAGGAAGGGGGTTGCTGGTGGGCCCGCGTGCGATCCTTCAGCTCCTCCGCCTTCTCCTCCAGCAGCCCGGCGTAGGCGTTCACCTCGGCGGTCACCTCCACCAGGTTCGAGGCCGCCTTGTGCAGCCCGCCGACCACCCGCGAGGTGGCAGGAGCGCCCGCGACACGCGAGACCCAGCGACGACGGAGCCGGGCGAAGAGCCCGCGAAGCCTGCCCATGCGACCAAGCATCCCACAGTTTGAACAGGTTCAGGTGACGAACATGTGAATTCTGAGACGAATGTGGTTGCTATCACTAAATAAGCGGGCATTTCAAGCAGCTTTAATTAACGGGTCTGGTTGACAGCCTCCTACCTGCGAAAGGAGCATTGTTCATCGCATTCGGGCCCCGCGCCAGGCCGGTAGATGCACATAATGGCCTGAATTCCGCAATTTCATCATGGGAGCCCCCCACCTATGAGGACCAGCGAAAAGCCTGCCGTCAACGCGGCAGGACCCGCAGGCGTGCTCTCCAGCAGCGCTTCCCGCAAGCTCCCCGTGCCGCCACGCGAGCGGAAACCCGCGCTCGCGGCGCTTGCCGTACTCCTCATTCTCGGTGGCGCGCTGGCCACCACATTGCTGGTCATGCGCAGCGGCGACCGCATTTCCGCCATCAGGGTCGTGCAACAGATCGGGGCGGGTCAGAAGATCTCCCCCAATGCGCTGGAAGAGGTGCAGATAGCCGATACGGGCATCGGATATGTGGCGTGGTCGCGGCGGCTCGCGGTGATCGAGACGTACGCGAGCGTGACCCTCCTGCCCGGCACCCTCCTCACCGACGAGATGACCGTCACCGCCAGCAAGGAGCTCGGCCCCGGCAAGGCCAAGGTCGGGCTCGCGCTCAAGCCTGGCCAGGCGCCCGCGGGCCTGAAGGAGGGCGACCGCGTGCAGGTCATCCACGTGCCAGGACGGTCGGCGACCGCGCAGAGCAGGGTGCTCGCCCCCAACGCCCTGGTCCACATCGTGGGCGAGCCCACCAGATCGGGTTCGGCGGGCCTGATCACGGTGATCGTCGACGCGACCGTGTCGCCGCAGATCGCCGCCTATGCCTCCAGCGGCGAGATCGCGGTGGCCGAGCTGCCGGGAGCGCGCTGACGTGGCGCTGATCGTGCTGGCCGCCGACAAGGGCGCGCCGGGTGTCACCACCGCGGCGACCGCGCTCGGCGCCGTCTGGCCGCGTGCCGTCCTGCTGGCCGAATGCGATCCGGCGGGCGGCGACCTCGCCTACCGGCTGCCCGCCCTGGACGGCGGGATGCTCAACTCCGGCAGGGGCCTGCTCACGCTGGGCGCGACCGCCAGGCGCGGGCTCGAACCAGGGCAGATCCACGAGCACACCCAGAAGATCATCGGCGGGCTCGACGTCTTGGCGGGGCTGACCCACGGCGAGCAGGCGGCCGGGCTCACCTGGATGTGGGGGCCGCTGGGCCGTGCGCTGTCCGCTCTGCCGCACGCCGACGTGCTGGCCGACTGCGGCAGGCTCGGCGCGCACGCGCAGGTGAGCGAGCTGATCGCGGAGGCCGAGCTGCTCGTGCTGCTCACGAGGGCCAGCCTCGACCACGTCGCCCACCTCCGCGAGCGCCTCGCCATCCTGCCCAAGGGCCCGCAGGTCGGAGTGGTCGTGATCGCCGACCCGCGCACCTACCGCGCCTCCATCGACGAGGTGCGCAGGATCGTGGGCGGCCAGGCGGCCTTCGTGGCGGGGCTCGCGCACGACCCCAAGGGTGCTGAGTTGCTGCGCGGCCAGTGGGGAGGGCGGCTCGACCGCTCCCTGCTCATCCGTACGGCCCGCGAGCTGGCAGGACGCCTCTCCTCCCAGGTGAGGGTGTCATGACACTCGACCACTCGCTGGTGAAGCGCTTCCGGCAGGAGGTCGGCGACCGCCTGGCCCACCAGCGCCGTCTGGACCAGGCCAACGGCATGCCCGCGATGACGGGCGAGGACGAGCGGCAGTTCGCCAGGGCGCTGACCTCCCAGGTGCTGGAGGAGTTCGCGCGCGGCGAGATCGGCTCCGGCCGCACCCCGCCGACGCTGGAAGAGGAGGAGGCGCTCGCCGCGGGCATCCACGCCGCGCTGTTCGGCGTCGGCCGCCTCCAGCCGCTGCTCGACGACGCCGACGTCGAGAACATCGACATCAACGGCTGCGACCGCGTCTTCGTCGGCTACGCCGACGGCCAGGAGCTCACCCACGAGCCCGTCGCCGAGTCCGACGAGGAGCTGATCGAGCTCATCCAGATCCTGGCCGCCTACTCGGGCCTGTCCAGCAGGCCGTTCGACACCGCCAACCCGCAGCTCGACCTGCGCCTGCCCGACGGCTCCCGGCTGTCCGCCGTCATGGACGTGACGGTCAGGCCCGCCGTGTCGATCCGCCGCGCCAGGCTCGGCAAGGTCTTCCTGTCCGACCTGGTGGGCAACGGCACGCTGAGCCCGAACCTGGCCCGCTTCCTCAGCGCCGCGGTCGCCGCCCGCAAGAACATCATGATCGCCGGCTCCACCAACGCGGGCAAGACGACGCTGCTGCGGGCGCTGGCCAACGAGATCCCCGCCGTCGAGCGGCTGATCACCGTCGAACGGGCGCTGGAGCTCGGCCTCGACCAGTTCCCCGAGCTGCACCCCAACGTGGTGGCCTTCGAGCAACGGCTGCCCAACTCCGAGGGGCAGGGCGAGATCACCATGGCCGAGCTGGTGCGCAGGTCGCTGCGGATGAACCCGTCCCGCGTGATCGTCGGCGAGGTCCTCGGCGACGAGATCGTCACCATGCTCAACGCCATGACGCAGGGCAACGACGGCTCCCTGTCCACCATCCACGCCAACTCCAGCATGGAGGTCTTCAACCGCATCTCCACCTACGCGCTGCAGGCCGCCGAGCGGCTGCCCGTCGACGCCACCCACATGCTCATCGCCGGCGCCATCGACTTCGTCGTCTTCATCGAGAAGCGCAACGACTACGCGTCGGGCGGCACGCTGCGGCGCTTCGTCTCCAGCGTCAGGGAGGTGAACGGCGTCGACGGGCGCGTCCTGTCCAGCGAGATCTTCGCGCCGGGGCCCGACGGCGCCGCCGTGCCGCACGCGCCGGTCTCCTGCCTCGACGAGCTCACCCCGCACGGCTACGTCCCCGGAGGCTGGTGATGATCGGCCTCGACCCCCTGGCCATGCTCGCGGGCGCCGCCGCCGGCGGCGGCCTCTTCCTGCTCTTCCTCTCCCTCCACGGCATGCGCCCCCGCCCCGCCTCGTCGCCTCGCCGCCTGCTCCGCACGCTCTCCACCCGCACGGCGGTGGCGGCTATCCTGGCCACGCTGATCCTCGCCGTGACCCAGTGGCCGGTGATGGCGGGCGGCGCCGCGCTGCTCGTCTTCGCCTGGCGCGGGCTGTCCGGCGGCGCGGCCTCCGAACGGGCGGCCATGGTGCGTCTCGAAGGGCTCGCCGCGTGGACCGAGTCGTTGCGCGACACGATCGCGGGCGCGGCGGGCCTGGAGCAGGCCATCCCCTCGTCGATCCGCGCCGCCGCGCCGATGCTGCGCCCGCACCTGCGGGCCATGGTCGACCGGCTCCACACGAGGATGGCGCTGCCCGACGCCCTGCGGCTGTTCGCCGACGAGCTCGACGACCCCTCCGCCGACCTGGTCATCGCGGCCCTCATCCTCAACGCCAAACTGCGCGGGCCCGGGCTGCGGGACGTGCTGGGGGCGCTGGCGGTCTCGGCCAGGGAGGAGCTGGACATGCGCCGCCGCGTCGAAGCGGAGCGTCGCTCCACCCGCAGATCGGTGCAGATCGTCGTGCTCACCGCGCTCGGCTTCGCGGCGGCGCTGGTGGTGTTCAACCCGTCCTACGTGGCCGAGTACCGCTCATGGCTGGGACAGGCCGTCCTCGTGGTGGTGGCGGGGCTGTTCGGCGCGGGGTTCGCGTGGATGCGACGGCTGGCCCGCTTCGACAAACCGACCCGCCTGCTCGCCCTCGACCTCCCCAAGCCCACGGGAGCCCCTCATGCCTGACATCCGCCGGTCGCCCCTGACCTCCCACCGCTTGGGCGAGTGCTCCGCCGGCCGGCCGGGCCAGCCGTACGGGAAGGAGGGGTCGGGTGGTTGAGGGTGTGCTGGCCGGAGGGGTCCTGGGGCTCGGGCTCTTCCTCCTGGCGCGGGCGCTCTTCCCCGCCCGCCCTGGGCTCGTGGCCCGCCTCATGGCGCTCGACGCCGCCAGGGAGGACGCCGACGCGCCCCGCCTCCAGCTCGTCCTTCCCGACGAGGAGGTCAGCGCGTTCAGACGCGGTCTCGGCGTACGGCTCGCCAGGCTCTACGCCGCGAGAGGCTGGGAGGTCCGCTCGATCAAGGCCGACCTCGCGCTGGTCGGACGCTCCTTCGAGGGGTTCCTGGCCACCAAGGCGCTCCTCGCCGCCTCAGGACTGCTCGCCTTCCCCGTGCTCGTCGGATGGCTGGTGCTGATGAAGTGGGGCGTGTCGCTCACCATTCCGTTCTGGGCGGCGCTGGCCGTTTCCCTGGTGTTCTTCCTCCTGCCTGACCTGCAGATCAGAAGGGACGCGGCGGCGAAGCGGCGCGACTTCCGCCACGTCGTCGGAGCGTTCCTCGACCTGGTCGCCATGAACCTGGCGGGCGGGCGCGGCGTCCCCGAGGCGCTCATGATGGCCGTCTCGGTCAGCGGCGACTCGCCGAACTGGGCGATGTCCCGCATCAGGGAGGCGCTCAGCGGGGCGAGGATCGTCGGCATCACCCCGTGGCAGGCGCTCGGCCAGCTCGGCGAGGAGATCAACGTCGACGAGCTGCGCGACCTGTCGGCGGCGCTCGGGCTCGTGGCCGACGACGGCGCGAAGGTGCGCGCCTCGCTCACCGCCCGCGCCGCCACCCTGCGCCGCCGCGAACTCGCCGAGATCGAGGGGCGGGCGGGGGAGCGGTCCCAGTCCATGCTCGTCGCCCAGCTCCTGCTGTGCGCCGGGTTCGTGATCTTTCTCAGTTTTCCCGCCGCTATGAAGATGTTGGGGTCCTGATGAACCATCCATGGATCGTGTACCTGACGGCGTACCTCGGGGTCCGCCTCCACCGCGCCCGCACCGCCCCGTCGCGGGGGGCGTCCGCCGTCGAGTGGGTGATCATCACCGCGATCATCGCCGGGGTGGCGCTCGGGCTCGCGACGCTCATCAAGACGCTGGTCGAGCAGAAGCAGACCGACCTGCAGAACAGCTTCGGCGGCGGCGGGTCCGGCGGCGGCGACGAGTGAACCTCGCCCGCGACCTGTCCCGGCACGATGCCGGTCGTCCGTCGGCCGGGGAGGCGTCGCCCGATGTGAAGAGCGGGCAGCGGGGGGCGACGGTCGTGGAGCTGGCGCTCATCATGCCGGTCGTCCTGGCCGTGGTCCTCCTCATCGTGCAGGTCGCGCTGTGGTTCCACGGGCGGCAGGTGGCCGACGCCGCCGCCAGGGAGGGGGCGAGGGTCGCCAGGTCGGCCCCGTTCGACTCGACGAGCTGGCAGGACGAGGCCGTCTCCAGGGCCGAGGACGTCGCCCGCGCGATCGGCCCCCGCATCCTCGGCGGCGCCGCCGCGTCAGCTGTACCGAAGGGAAGCGATGAGCGATGGGTGACGGTGACGGGCAGCGCCGTGCAGGTGATCCCGCTGCTCCCCGAGCTGACGTTCACGATCACGGCGACCTCGGGAGGACCGGTGGAGTGCTTCCGCCCCGACAACGGAGGCGACGACTGCCGTTGAACGCGGACAGAGGCTCGATGGCCGTCGAGACCGTGATGCTGGCCCCGGTCTTCCTGCTGTTCCTGCTGTTCCTGGCAGGCGCGGGACGGCTGGTGGAGGCGCAGGGCGAGGTGAACGGCGCGGCCATGGACGCGGCGCGGGCCGCCTCCGTCCAGCGCACGCTCGACGCGGCGGAAGGCGCGGCCCAGGACAGCGCGAGGTCGGCGCTGGAGGGGCAGTGCGCCGCGCCGCAGGTCTCGCTGTCGGGCACCAGGTGGGAGGAGGGCGGCCAGGTCCAGGCGGCGGTCACCTGCGAGCTCGACCTGGAGTTCCTGGGCTTCGGCGCCACCAAGCGGATGACGGGCACCTCGGTCGTCCCGCTGGAGCAGTTCAGGAGGGTCGATTGAGCGAGCGCGGGTCGATGTCGGTGTTCACCGTGCTGTTCTCGGTGGTGGTGTTCCTGCTGGCCGGGCTGCTCGTGGACGGAGGTGCGGCGATCAACGCCAGGCTGCGGGCCGCCGACGTGGCCGAGCAGGCGGCCAGGGCGGGCGCGGACCGGATCGACGTCGAACACCTGCGCCAGACCGGCCAGGCCCGCCTGCTCGGCCAGGACGAGGTGTGCGCGCGGGCCACCGAGGTGATCAACGCCTACTCCGCCGCCGACGTACGGCCCGCCGACTGCCGGGTCGGGGACGCCCAGACGCAGGTGACGGTCTGGGTCCGGGTGCGCTGGACGGCCTACTTCCTCGGCGCGCTCGGATTCCCAGGCGCCGAGATGGAGGGGCAGGCCACCGCCGCGCCCGACGCCCGCTGAGCCAGACCGAATCACGTCACTCGCTGGCTCGGCCCGCGGCGGGTGACGACGCTTGATGCGAAGGAGGGAGAGGCCATGCCGACGCGAGAACCCGCGCGCGCGGACGGTCCCGCACGCCCAGGAAACGGTGCCGCACAACCGGCGGGCGTCCCCGCGAAACCCGCGCGCGGGCCGGAGAGACCCGCGCGCCAGCGGCCGAGGCCCGCTCCCGTGCGGATCCTGCCGAAACGGACTCCCGGCGACATCTTCGCGGGGCTCGGCGCGCTCGTCGTGCTGGTCGCGCTCGTGGGCGGCGTGCCGTACGCGCTGCTGACGCTGGCGGGGCCGCCGATCTCTCCCGAGTTGCTCGACCTCGACCTCGTGACCAGTCAGGTCGGCGCCAGCACGGTCGTCGCGCTGATGGTGCTGCTGGTGTGGCTGGCGTGGCTCCAGTTGTTCGTGTGCGTCGTCGTCGAGGTCTACGGCGGCATCCGCAGGGTGGGGATGCCGGCCCGCGTGCCGTTGTCGGGGGCGACGCAGGCGCTGGCCAACCGGCTGGTGTCGGCGGTGTTGCTGCTGTTCACGGCGGGCGCGGTGGCCGTGCCCATCGCGGGGTTGAGCGCGCCGCCCGCACGTCCCGCCATGACGACGGTCGCGTACGCCGCGCCGGTGTTCGAGGAGGAGACGACCGTCTACAAGGCCAGGAAGGTCTACACCGTTCAGCCTCCGCACGGCAGGCACCATGAGAGCCTGTGGGAGATCGCGGAGAAGTGTCTGGGCGATGGGCGGAGATATCCGGAGATCTTCCGGTTGAACCAGCACAAGGAACAGCCCGACGGGGCCCGCCTGCGGATGGCCGACCTGATCAGGCCGGGGTGGGTGCTGGACATGCCGGACGACGCGGTCAACGTGCACATCGTGCCCGCTGGGCAGTCGAGGGAGAAGATCCTCAAAGCCCATCCTGGCCCACCGGCGGTGTCGGAGCAGGAGCCGGGGAAGGCCGCTCAGCCCGCACCCGCGAAGGAGACGGCCAACCCCGCTCACCAGAACCCGAAGACCGAGGAGACGAAGCGCCCCGACCAGGCGAAACGCGCGGAGGCAACCAAGCGTGCAGAGGAGGTAAAGCGGGCGGAAGAGGCGGCCAAGCGCGCAGAGGGAGTGAAACGGGCGGAGGAGGCGAGGCGGGCCGGGGAGGCCAGGCGTTCCGAGGAGACGAAGCAGGCAAAGGAGGCGGAGCGGCCGCAAGGGACCGAGCGGCCCCGGGAGAGCGCACGGCCTGTGGAGGATGGGGCCGAGGCGGGGCGAGCGGTGGCGGAAGCGCCCGCCGACCAGGACGGTGGCGCGGAGCAGAACCCCGGGCTCGATCTCGTCGACTACCTCGCGGGCGCGTCCCTGGCCGCCGCGGGACTCCTCGTGATTCTCGGGGGCAGGCGCCGCCGCCAGGTCTGGCGTCGCGCGTTCGGTCACCGCATCGCCCGCCCCCGCGACGACGCCGCCAAGGCCGAGGTGGCGCTCCGCCTGGGCGCCGACGCCCCCGGCGCTCGCATGCTGGACATCGGCCTGCGCCTGCTCGGCGTCGAGCTGGCCGCCCAGAAGCGCGTCCCTCCCACGGTCTACGCCGCCCACCTGTCGGCCAGGACCCTCGACCTGTGGATCCATCCGCCCAGCCCTGACGCGCCCGAGCCGTGGGAGGCGCAGGACGGCGGGCAGGTCTGGCGGCTGGCCGCCCACGAGGGCAGGCTGCTGGAGGAGCAGGCGGGCGGCGCGCCGTACCCGGGGCTGGTCTCGCTGGGCACGGACGGCGGCGGCCGTGTCCTCGTCGACCTGGAGGCCGCCCACGGGCTGATCAACATCCGCGGCCCGCACACCACCGCCGCGCTCGCCGCTCTGGCCGTCGAGCTGGCCACCAACAGATGGTCGGACGAGATGCGTATCACGCTGGTCGGGTTCGGCGAGGAGCTGACCGCGATCGCGCCCGACCGGGTCAGCTCCGTGGGGAGCCTGTCGGAGGCGCTCCCGGAGCTGGAGAAGATGGCCGCGCCCCGCCAGGAGGTGCTGACCGGGCGGATCAACGGCCAGTCCCACCTGGCCCACTACCTGCTCAGCGCCGTCGCGCCCACGGTGGAGGAGGCCCGGCGTCTGGCGCTGCTCGCCAGGAAGGACACGGCGGGGTTCGTGGTCACCGGGGAGGTGCCGCACGCCACCTGGACCATGGAGATTACCGAGGACGGCCGCGCGCGCATCCCCGAGCTGGGCTTCGAGGTGACGGCGCAACTGCTACCCCGACGCCACTACCGGGCGCTGCTGGATCTGTTCGACACGGCGCAGCGCCACGAGGGCGAGGCCATGCCGGATCCCGAACCGCTGGAGGAGCTCCACCCGCCCGCCGTCGAGATCAGGTTGCTCGGCCCCATCGAGGTCAGCGGCCCCGAGCCGATGGAGGAGGGGCGGATGGAGCTGGCCACCGAGCTGCTGGTCTACCTGGCCACGCATCCGGGCGGCGTCCATCCCGTCGTGCTCGGCGGCGTGCTGTGGCCGCGGGGCGTGCAGGCGCTGGTGCGCGACGCCACGATCGCGCGGGTCGCGCACTGGCTCGGCGAGGAACACCTGCGCACCGACGAGGCGGGACGGCTCAGGCTCGGCCCCGAGGTGCGGACCGACTGGGTGCTCTTCCGTGAGCTGGTCAGGCGCTCGCACGACGACGAGACCGCGCGGGCCGTCCTGCTGGAGAAGGCGCTCGGGCTGGTCAGAGGGCCGCTGCTGGCGGGAAGGCCGGGCGGCAGGTACGCGTGGCTGGCCGCCGACGAGCTGGAGTACGACGTGGCGGCGGCCGTCGCCGACGCCGCCCACCGGCTGTGCGAGGTCAAGCTGGCCCACGGCGACGCGGACGCGGCGGTGGCCGCGGTCCGCGCGGGCCTGCTGCTTGCGGCCGACGACGAGGGCCTGTGGCGCGACCTGCTGCGCGCCACCCACGCCACGGGCGACCAGGTACGGCTGCGCGCCGTCGTCGAGGGCCTGACCCGCAGGTCGGCCTCTCACCCGTACGGCGGCGGCATGGCCCCCGAGACCGAGGCGCTCATCGACGACCTGCTGCCGTCATGGCGGATCTACGTGGTCAGGGAGTCTTCCGCGTGATTCATACCAAAAGCCGCACATCAATGGCTCCTGGAAGACAGGGAGACCTAGCGTGATCCGCATGCGAGGGCTGATCGCACCGGTGGTCGCCGCCCTGCTCGGGGCCGGTTGCGCGACCGCCGGCGCCGATCGGCCCTTCACCCCCCGCCAGGCCGCCGCGCCCACGCGCGCGACGGCCGGCGCCCCCTCGACCGAGACGATCCTCGTGGGGCCGAAGACGAAGATCCTCGTCGAACGGCCCGCCACCACCGACCCGCGGCAGGCCGCGCTGCTCAAGGCGTTCACCGACATCTACACGGGGATGTGGAAGGCCGTCGTCACCGGCGACGACTCCTATCTGGCCAGGGTGGCCGACCCGGGCGGACGCGAGGCCGTCGACTGGGTGCTGAGCTTCGACGACCTGTCGGTGCGCGGCACCGCGCGGATCTACGCGATGAACGTCACCGCCGTCATGGACGGCGGCGCCGAGGTCGGCGCCTGCGTGGACGAGACGCGCTTGCGGGTCCTGAAGGGCAGGGGCGGCGTGGCCGTACCCACCCAGCCCGCGTGGACCAGGGCCGCCTACCTGCAGGCCATGATCCTCGCCGAGGGCGAGGACGGCGTCTGGCGGGTCAAGGACTTCAGGCACGGCAAGGAAGGGTGTGCCCAATGAACCGCCTCCTCTCGGCCGCCGTCACGGGCCTGCTGCTGCTCGACCCCGGAGGTCCGCGCGGCGACGGTTTCCAGGACGGCCGTACGGCAGGCGTCCGCCTCGAGAACTCCAAGATCGTGATCACCGGCAACGGCGCGAAGGGCGGGAAGGGCGACGGCTACCAGCTCAAACGCCCCTGCTGGTACGAGCCGGGCCCGGACGCCGCCGAGATGTTCAAGACCCAGGAGGACGTCAGGGCCTACTGGTTCAGGATGAATCCCAACGGCACGGAGGAGCGGTTCCAGGCCTTCCTCAAGCAGTTCAAGGACAAGATCGGGCAGCCGGGCCGCTGGTGGACCCCTGCCTACAACGAGGCGGACGCGCGGGGCAGGGCCTGCTGGGGAGGGCTGGACCAGTTCGTGTGGGTGCCGCCCGGCACCACGCCGCCCGCGGGCATCACGCTGGCGGAGCTGGTGGAGATCGCCAGGGCGGCGCTGACCGTGCCCGAGCCGCAGGTGAAGCTGAACCCCGACGCCAAGAGCTACGTCAACCTGCCGACCTGGGTGTGGCTCGGCGGCGTCGGGACGCCGACGCGCTCGGTCACCGCGTCCATCCCTGGCGTCATGAGCGCGACCGTCACCGCGTCGCTCCAGGACATCAAGATCGACGCTGGGACGTCGTCGGACCGGGCCGAGGTGCGCGAGGACTGCGGGACGTCGGGCCGGCCGTACCAGAAGGGCGGCGAGTTCACCTGCGGCGTGCGGTACCTGCGCGCCTCCGTCGACCAGCCGCGCGAGGTGTACGTGCTGACGGTCACCACCGTGTGGCCCGTCGAGGTGGAGGACGACGTGGTGCCGTTCGCCTACGACCCCGTCGAGGTGGGCGCCACCCGTGACGTGCCCGTCGGCGAGGTGCAGAGCACGGTCAGGCGTCGCTGACCAGCTTCTGGAGCAGCTCGCGCAGCTCCTGCTCGGGCTCGGGGCCGCCGAGCAGCTCGCGGACCCGCGCCTGGAGCGTGACCTGCGCCTCGCTGACCGTCTCGAGCCGCCGCCTGCCGAGGTCGGTGAGCTCCAGCGCGTAGCGGCGGCGGTCGTGCGGGTCTCTGCCGCGCGCCACCAGACCGGCCCTGACCAGCTCGTTGACCGCTTCCGCCGCGGCGGGCTCGGTGATCCGCAGATGGTCGGCGAGGCGGTGCTGCGCGCACGGCGCGAGCTCGTCGAGCCCGGCGAGCGGGCCGAAGTGCCTGGTCCGCAATCCTGTCTCGGCCAGCAGGGCGTCGCCGAGCCTGCGCAGCCGGTAGTGCGCCTGGGAGATCAGGTACGCGGTGCTCTGGACCTGCGCCGGTTCGGGGAGCAGCAGGGTCAGCAGCTCGTTGAGCCTGTCGCGTTCGCCGGGCGTCAGAGCCGCGGTGAGCTCGGCGTCGTGGGCGGCGGCGGCCTCGCGCATGCTCGCCAGCGCCTGGCGGCCCCTGTCGGTCAGGCGCAGCACGTTGGAGCGGCGGTTGCCGAGGTTGCGGGTCCTGGTGACGTGGCCGTGGGCCTCCAGGCCGTCGACGAGCTTCACCATGATGGTCCGGTTGATGCCGAGCCGTTCCGACAGGTCCTGCTGCGAGCAGCCGTCCTGGTCGGCGAGCACGTCGAGCAGGACGAACTCGCGCGAGCGGGACTCTCCGGCGAACCGCGTGAACGCCTGGCGCAGCAGGTTTCCCAGGGAGCGCTTGACCAGATCAGGCAGGGTCGAGGTCACGGCACAATCGTATCAGAGATTGATAGTTGGGATGTTGACAGTTGGGATGTGTCGCTCTAGCTTTGTCGCATGACCTACGAACTCGACATGACGATGATGTTCGCGGTGCACGACGCCCTCCGGCGGGACGCGGAGCGCATCGCCCGGATCACCGCCCGCATGGACGACGACCCGGGGCGGCTGCTGGGCGCGGCCGTGGGCTGGGAGATGTTCAAGGCCTACCTGCGGGTCCACCACACCACCGAGGACGACATGCTGTGGCCGGTGATGGAGCGAACCCTGGCCGACCGGCCCGACGAGCTGGCCCTGCTTGCCGCCATGGAGGCCGAGCACGCGCTCATCGACCCCCTCCTGGAGGCCTTCGACGCGGCGATCGCCGACCCCGACTCGGGTCACGAACGGCTCGGCGACCTTTCCGACACCCTGACCGGCGTCCTCGGCGGGCACCTCAAGCACGAGGAGAGCGAGGCGCTGGCGGTGATCGACCTGAGCGTCACCGCGGAGCAGTGGCAGGCCTTCGGCCAGGAGCACGGCAAGCGGGTCGGCGCCGACGCCACCCGCTACCTGCCATGGGTGCTGGACGACGCGAGCGAGGAGCGGACCGCGCTCATCCTGGGCCGCATGCCCGAGCACATCCAGGCCGCCTACCGCGGCGAGTGGCGCGCCGCCTACGACGCGATGAACGCCTGGGGCCGGTCCGAAAGGTCCTGATCGTCGGCAGCTCGCGGGTTGTCAGCCGCCGGAGACCGCCAACCCCTGATGGTCGTCGAAGGCGATCCTGATCAGCCGGTCGGCGCCCGCGCGGTCGAGCACGTGCGCGCCCAGCGCGGGTCTCGGGTCGCCTGCCCGCACCTGGCCGAGCAGCGCGTGCCAGTGGCGGCGATGGCGGGTGAAGGTCGTGGTCGGCACGACCCTGCCCCTGGCGTACTGCCCGGCGAGCGCGACCTCGGGTGGCGCGTCGAGGAGCAGCAGGTGCAGTTCCGCGCTGTGACGTCGGGCCAGCCACGCGAACGCTCGCAGGACGCGGGGCCCGCAGCCCCTGTTGTGCGCGATCACGGAGCCGCCCACGCTCAGGCCGCGCCTGATCCGCCACACGTGCGTGGCGAACACCACGCCGGTGCGCACCGGCTTGGGTGCCCAGCGCAGCCTGCCGGTCCACCGGGCGCGCGACTGCCCGGAGTCGATCACCGTCACGTGGCCCGAGGTGAACGGGACGCTCTCGGTGCCGTCCATGCCGTACAGGCGGCGTAGGAGGGTCGTCTTGCCCGCGCCTGGCAGGCCCGTGACGATCACCAGTGACTTGGCGGGATAGCGCAGGGTCTCGATCGCCCCTCGGACGGTCATGCGCGAAAGCATACGTCCCGCGATCAGGAACCGGCTCGGCACCTTGATCGTTGAGGCGTGAGGTCGCACCATCCAACTCGACAGGGAGAACTAGCCGTGGTCTTCAAGCGGATGCTGGGCGCGTTCGGCGTCGGCGCCCCCACAGTGGACACCGTCCTCACCACCCCGCGGGTCCAGCCTGGCGGGCGGCTGTCCGGTGAAGTACGGCTCAAGGGTGGCGACTTCGACGCCGAGATCGAGCACGTCACGCTCGGTCTGGTCGCCAGGGTCGAGATCGAGCACGGCGAAGGCGAGGGGAGCGGCGTCGGCGAGTTCTTCCGCACGACCGTCTCAGGGCCCTTCACGCTGGCCAAGGGCGAGGACAGGACCCTCGGCTTCACGGTGAGCGTGCCGTGGGAGACCCCGATCAGCGAGGTAGGCGGCCGTCCGCTGACGGGGATGGCCGTGGGTGTGCGCACCGAACTGGCCATCGCCAAGGCCGTCGACAAGGGCGACCTCGACCCCGTCGTGGTCGAGCCGCTGCCCTCGCAGCTGCGGGTGCTGGAGGCGTTCCCGCAGCTCGGCTTCCAGTTCAGGTCCGCCGACCTGGAGGTCGGCCGGCTGCACGGCGTGCGTCAGGAGCTGCCGTTCTACCAGGAGATCGAGTTCTACGCCCCTGGCGGCGGGGAGGCCGAGTTGACCTTCGTCGCCGACGAGGGCGGTCTCGAGATCGTCCTGGAGTCGGGAGGTCGCTCGGGAGACGCGATCGGCCGCTTCCACGTCACCCACGAGGAGGCTCTGCGCACCGACTGGGCGGGGGAGATCGACCGCTGGATGGCCCAGCTGTCGCGGTCCTCCCACCACGGCCACCACGACCATCACGGCCACCACGGCTACGACGACGACCACGGTCATGGCGGTCCCGGCTTCGGTGCCGTGGCAGCGGGTGCCGCCGCCGGCGTGGTCGGCGGGCTCGTCGTGGGCGAGGTCATCGAGGAGATCTTCGAGGGCGACGAGGGCGAAGGCGACTGGTGACGCGGGTCTGACGCTTAGGCCCCGGCTCGGGTCGCCACCGAGCCGGGGCCCGAGGCTCACGCCCTGCCGGACTCGTGCGCCAGCAGCCACTCCTTGACCGGCACGCCGTAGTAGTAGCCGCCGAACCCGCCCGTGCTCGGCAGCACCCTGTGGCAGGGCACGAACGGCGCGATCAGGTTCTGGGCGCAGGCCGAGCCCGCCGCCCTCGCCGCGGTCCTCGGCATGCCCGCCCGCTCGGCCAGCTCCGCGTACGACACCGTGGTCCCCGCCTTGACCTCGCGCAGAGCCTCGTGCAGCCGCTTGCGGGTGGGGGAGCCCGGCTGCTCGACGGGAACGGCGTCGAGCGCGTCGAGGTCGCCGGCCAGGTAGGCGCGCACCGCCTCCGCGGGGGCGCCGAGGTCGTCCACGACGTCGAGGCCGTGCGCCCGCAGCTCGGGCGAGAGCCGTACGAACATCTCGGTGGGGTCGGCGGTGAACCCGGCGGCCACGATCACGCCGTCGCGCGCCAGCAGCGCGAGCGGGCCGACGGGGCTGGGCAGCAGCTGTGCCTCGATCATGAAGAGCTCCAGAGGTGAAGGGCGGCGTAGGCCCGCCAGGGCCGCCACCGCTCGAGATGATCCTGAGGGATGCCGAGCGCGGCCATGCGCTTGACCAGGACGAGGTCGCCCGAAGGCCACGCGTCCGGGTCGCGCAGCGCGCGCAGCGAGATGTAGCCGGCGGTCCACGGGCCGATGCCCGGCACCTTGAGCAGGTCGGCGACCGCGTCGGCGGGGTCCTGGCCGCCGTCGAGGTCGATGTCGCCCGCGGCGACACGGCCCGCCAGGTCCCGCAGCGTGGCCACGCGCCTGGTGGTCATGCCGAGCCCCGACAGGTCCATGTCCGCCATCTGCGCGGCGGTGGGGAAACCACCCGCCCTGTCCACGATCCTGCCGAGCAGTGTCCTGGCGCCCGCGACCGAGATCTGCTGTCCGACGATCGCCCGCACGGCCAGCTCGAACCCGTCGAACGCGCCGGGCACGCGCAGCCCCGGCCGCGCGGCCACCAGCGGGGCCAGCGACGTCGCCCCGAGCGCCTCGCTGATCGCGGCGGGGTCGGCGTCGAGGTCGAGCAGCCTGCGGCAGCGCGCCACGACCCTGGCCAGGTGCCTGGTGTCGTCGAGCGAGGCGTCGAGCAGGACGTGCCCCTCGCCGGGCGTCAGCGTGATCGAGCCGCCCTGCACGACCCGGTGGTAGGACCCGTTCTCGATGCGCTCCAGACCGGGGATGGCGCGTGCGGCCAGGAAGGCGAACAACCGCTCCACGTCGTACGGCTCCCGCCAGTTCAGCCTGAGCCTGAGCGCGGCGGGAGCGCCGGGCCGGTGCGCGGTGGCGCGCATCTCCGAGGGCGTGAAGCCGTACGTCTCCTGCATGGTGGCGTTGAATTGCCGCACGCTGCCGAACCCCGCCGCGAACGCCACCTCCGTCACCGGCAGCGCCGTCTCGGTCAGCAGTTGCTTGGCCAGCAGCAGCCGTTTGGTGCGGGCCACCGCCAGCGGCCCGACACCCAGCTCGCCGACGAACAGCCGGTGCAGGTGCCGCTCGGTGATGTGCAGCCTGGTCGCGAGGCCCGCGACGCCGTGGTCGTCGGCCGCGCCGTCGTCGATCAGCCGCAGCGCCCGTCCCACCAGGTCGCCGCGCACGTCCCAG
Organism: Nonomuraea sp. NPDC049152; assembly: GCF_040648355.1. Taxonomy (NCBI): domain Bacteria; kingdom Bacillati; phylum Actinomycetota; class Actinomycetes; order Streptosporangiales; family Streptosporangiaceae; genus Nonomuraea; species Nonomuraea sp. NPDC049152. The sequence continues at coordinate 191,864 of NZ_JBEZDO010000017.1, forward strand.
CCTGGGTCGCCGGGCGACAGCTCGGGGCGGCACCGCTTGCACGGCCTGAACCCCGCGGCCTCGGCGGAGGCGGCGTGCCGGTAGAAACGCACGTTGCGCGAGGCGGGCGTGCGCGCGGGGCAGATCGGCCTGCAGTAGATGCCTGTCGTCTTCACCGCCGTGTAGAAGCGCCCGTCGAACCTGGCGTCGCGCGCGGACACCGCGCGGTAGCAGGCGTCGAAGTCCAACGTTTCCATGCCACGACGCTATCTCCTGCTGGGCACACTCAACTGGCGGATTTCGGACCTCACCGTGATCAGCGGCGCCCACGACAGCGCCATCAGGATCGCGCCCGCCCACAGCGGCGCGCGCACGCCCCACAGCTCGCCGACGCCACCCGCGAGCAGCCCGCCGACGCCCACCGCGCCCATCAGGATGACCTGCATGATCGAGGTCATCCTGCCGAGCATGTGGTCGGGCGTGAGCTGCTGCCTGAAGCTCACCAGCAGCACGTTGTTCACGCCCGTGCGCACGGACTGGACGAAGAAGCCCGCGGCCGACAGCCAGATCCAGGCGCCCTGGTCCAGCAGGGGCACCAAAAGGGAGAACGGCGCGGTCCCCACCGCGAGCAGCCACACCGCGCGCCCCTGCCCGAGCCATCTGGCCAGCAGGTGCGCGCACGCCGACCCCACGAGCGACCCCACCCCGCTGGCCGCGAGGAACGCGCCGAACACCCACTCGGGGAAGGCCAGCTCCCGTATCAGCAGCACCGGCAGCAGCACCGTGGCCAGCGGAAATCCCAGGTTCACCATCGCGCCCTGCGCCGCGATCGACACCAGCACCCTGTTCCCGAACAGGAACCGCAGCCCTTCGCGGAGCTGCCTTCCGACCGGCTCCCGTACGGCCGGAGGCGGCTCCACCGCCCTGATCCCGCGTAGCCACAGCGCCGACCACACGTACGTCACCGCGTCGAGCAGCAGCACCAGCGGAGCGCCCAGCACCTGGGTGAGCACGCTTCCGACGCTGCGACCCGAGATGTACATCGCCGAGTTCGTCCCCACGAGCAGCGAGTTGGCCGAGGTCAGCCGGTCGCGGCCGACCAGTGCGGGCACCATGCTGTGCGAGGCCACGTCGAAGAACAGGGTGCCGACGCCCGATACGATCGCGACCAGGTAGAGCTGCTCCATCGTCAGCGCGTCCAGCCACCAGGCGGCTGTGACGGAGGCCACGGCCGCCGCGCGCACCACGTCCATCGTCACCATGACGGGGCGCCGCCGTACCCTGTCGACCCACACCCCCGCGGGCAGGCCCATGACGAGCACGACCAGCGTGGCCAGCGAGCTGAGCAGGCCGACCTCGCCAGGGCTCGCGTCGAGCGCGGTCACGGCCAGCAGCGGCAGCGCCACGTAGGAGAGCTGGGTGCCGAACTGGCTGCCGAACGCGGCGACGTACAGCCGCCTGAAGTCGCGATCCATGCCTGGCACGATGCCCGTCGTGGTGCTTTAATGGCGATGAATTAAGGAGAGAGCTAATCGAACTGACTTTTACCGTCCAGGACATCGCCAACACGCGCTTCGCCGTCTCGCCGCTGTGGGAGGTCGTCGCCAGCGTCAGGGTGGTGAAGGAGCCGACGGGGATCAACCGCCCGTGGGCCGGCCAGGTGCGCCGCCGCCTGGCCGACGTGGACTGGCGGCTGCTGTCCGACCTCGTGCCCGTGCCCACCATCTCGCTCGTCGCCTTCATCGCCCCGCCGCCCACCACCTCGCTGCCCGACCTGGAGCTGGAGCTGGCAGGGATGCTGTCGCGCGCCGCCGACGTGCGCGCAGAGCTCGACGCGTGGGTCGGCGACCGCACCCCGCTGCTGCAGGCCCTCTATGACGACCCGGAGGCGGGGTTGGCGCGGCTGGCCGACGAGATCAGGGCGTACTGGGCGGCGGCCGTCGAGCCGTACTGGCCGCGCGTCCGTGCGCTCCTGGAAGGCGACCTGCTGTACCGCGCTCGCATGCTGGCCGAGGGCGGCGTGCACGGGATGCTGACCGACCTCGACGCGAACGTGAGCTGGCAGGGGGAGCGGCTCCACCTCGCGCACCGCTTGTGCCGGGGCGTCAGGCCGCTCGACGGGCGCGGGCTGCTGCTGGTGCCCTCCGTCTTCGCGTGGCCGCGGATCTTCTCGATCACGGTGCCGCCGTTCCAGCCGACGCTGCGCTACCCGCCGCGAGGGATCGCGACGCTGTGGGAGAGCGAGCGGAGGGACCCGCCCGCCGCGCTGGCGGCGGTGCTGGGCTCGATGAGGGCCAGGCTGCTGGCCGAGCTGGACCAGCCCGCCTCGACCCGAGACCTCGCGGCGCGGGCCGGCCTGTCGGAGCCGGGAGCGAACCAGCACCTGACGGCCCTGAAGAAGGCGGGCCTGTGCAGCTCGCACCGCACAGGCCGCTACGTCCTCTACGCCCGCACCGCCGTCGCCGAAGCCCTCCTGAACCCCACCTGACCCGCCGAGCGCCAACCTGCCCGCGGCCCTCGGCGGCGACGGCCTCTACTTGGAGGAGACCCCCACGCCCAGGTCGAACTCGCGGTAGACGCGCGCCCAGAACCCGTCGCGCAGCCACACCCGCGCCTCGGGGTAGGGCCGCAGCGAGTGGCCGAGCTCCTTCTCCGCCTCGATGAGCAGTTCGGTGTCGATGACCGTGGGCAGGATCGGCCCTGGGAGCAGGTCCCTGATGTTGTCGCGGCCGCGGGTGAGGATCCACTTCTGGGCCACGTGCTCGCCGACGTCCTCCACCCTGGGCCTGGACGGTCCGAGCTTGGCCACCTGGCCGGGCTTGACGTGCGGCTTCGGCGCGGCCGTACGGCCGGCGAAGACCTGCGCGGGCGACGGGGCGGTGACCGGCGGCACCACCGCCACGGGCTGCGGCGCACGGCTGAAAAACGGCCTCAGGAAGTCAGCGGAGATCACTTCGACGGTGTCGGACTCCCACACCAGGCGCTCGGCCTGGTTGGTGCCGTAGGGCGGCTCCACACCCCACAGGTGGATCCGCACGCCGTAGGCCTGGGCGGCCTCGACCGCGGGCACCATGTCCTCATCGCCCGCCAGCAGGATCGTGTCCGTCACCGCGTGGTGCCTGGCCAGAGCCTCAAGATCGCTCCTGATCTGGGCGTCCACGCCTTTCTGCTGACCACGCGCGTTCAGGTTGCCAAGCCGTACCTTGACCCAGGGAAGCTGGGCGATGACCCGCTGGTCCACGGTCGGCACACGGTCACGGGCGGCGTCATACCAATAGATCCGCAGGAGTTCGCCAGAAATACGTTGCTCAGCATGCTTCTGCAAGGATTGGATGAGCTCATCGGCGCCAACCCGGTATTCCTTGCGCTCCTTGGCCCCGAGCAGTACTTCACCTGCCGCGGCATAGAGATAACCGACGTCCACAAGGACGGCGTACTTCGCCGCGACAGGGTGCGGCGTGAGGTCTGGGATGGCCATGTCGTCCTCCAGGCCGCGGTGCTCGTTGATCGGCTGACTATATACGCCTACTTTTCTAGATAGTCCCAACTCCCGGCGAACTTGACACCCGTTTCTCAGGATCCTCTAGGGCAGGACGCTGTTTCGCCACGCCGACTTCCCAGGTACGAGGGGTTTACGCATGACTCTGGCCGGGTTTCGCCATGATTGGCGCTGCGGCGCCGCCGGAGGATCAGGCTCGGCGTGCCGGGCCGCGAGAACCGTCACCAGAGCCGCGATCTCCTCGGCGGTCGCGTTACCGCGAATAATTCGCAGATGAGGTGTCATAGCGGGATGTTCCCATGTTTCTTCGGGGGCAGCGACGCCCGCTTGTTCCGCAGCGCGCGCAGCGCCTTGACGACCTGAACCCGGGTATCGGACGGCCGGATCACGGCGTCGACGTATCCGCGCTCGGCGGCGAGGAACGGATTGGCCAACGTGTCCTCGTACTCGGTGACCAGCCTGGCCCGCTCGGCGTCGGGATCGTCGGCTCCGGCCAGCTCGCGCCGGTAGAGAATGTTGACCGCGCCCTGCGCGCCCATGACCGCGATCTGGGCGGTCGGCCAGGCCAGGTTGATGTCGGCGCCGAGGTGCTTGGAGCCCATGACGTCGTAGGCGCCGCCGTAGGCCTTGCGGGTGATGACCGTGACCAGCGGCACGGTGGCCTCGGCATACGCATACAGGAGCTTGGCGCCGCGCCTGATGATTCCGTTCCATTCCTGGTCGGTCCCCGGCAGGAATCCCGGGACATCCACAAATGTCAACACGGGGATATTGAAGGCATCACAAGTCCGTACGAATCTTGCGGCTTTTTCGGATGCGGCAATATCGAGCGTTCCAGCGAAACTCATCGGCTGGTTGGCGACGATCCCGACCGAGCGTCCCTCGACCCTGCCGAAACCCACCACGATGTTCGGCGCGAACAGCGCGTGGACCTCAAGGAACTCGCCGTCGTCGAGCACGTGCTCGACGACCGTGCGCATGTCGTAGGGCTGGTTGGCCGAGTCGGGGATCAGCGTGTCGAGCTCACGGTCCTCGTCGGTGACCGCCGGCTCGGCGTCGGCGTCGTAGACCGGAGCCTCGTCCAGGTTGTTGGATGGCAGATAGGACAGCAGCGCCCTGGCCAGGTCGAGGCAGTCGGCCTCGTCGGCCGCCTCGAAGTGCGCGACGCCCGACTTGGAGTTGTGCGTGTGGGCCCCGCCCAGTTCCTCGAAGCTCACCTCCTCGCCGGTGACCGTCTTGATCACGTCGGGCCCGGTGATGAACATGTGCGACTTCTCCTGAACCATCAGGACGAAGTCGGTCAGAGCGGGGGAGTAGACGGCGCCGCCCGCGCAGGGGCCCATGACCAGCGAGATCTGCGGGACCACGCCCGAGGCGTGCACGTTGCGCTTGAAGATCTCGGCGAACAGGCCGAGCGCCACCACGCCCTCCTGGATCCTGGCCCCTCCGCCGTCGTTGATGCCGACGATCGGGCAGCCGACCTTGAGCGCGTGGTCCATGACCTTGACGATCTTCTCGCCGTAGACCTCGCCGAGCGAGCCGCCGAAGACGGTGAAGTCCTGGCTGTAGACGGCGACGGGACGGCCGTCGACGGTGCCGTGGCCGGTGACCACGCCGTCGCCGTAGGGCCTGTTGTTCTCGATCCCGAAGGCCGTCGCGCGGTGCCTGGCGAACTCGTCGAACTCGACGAAGGACCCCTCGTCGAGGAAGGCCGCCAGGCGCTCGCGCGCGGTCATCTTGCCCTTGGCGTGCTGCTTCTCCACGGCGCGGGCCGAGCCGGCGTGCACGGCCTCGTCCTGCCGCCGCTCGAAGTCGGCGAGCTTGCCCGCGGTGGTATGGATGTCGATCTCTGGGGGCTCGGACGGCAGTGCGGCACTCATGTCCGTAAGACTAGTCCTGGGATCAAGAGGCCTTCAGCTGGAGCGTTTCACCGTCGCCGGCCCCCAGCTGCGCGATCGAAACCGTGATCCCCTCGAAACCGCACGAGTGGTCCGGCCAGTGCGCAAGGTTGCCAAAAGGCACCAGACTGGTTCTCATGACGGAGGCAGTGCGCACAGAGGGCCTGTTCAAACGATTCGGGCAGCAGGTGGCGGTGGCGGGGGTGAACTTCACCGTGCCCGCGGGCAGCTTCGCGGGTCTGGTCGGCCCGAACGGCGCGGGCAAGACGACCACGCTCAGCATGATCACCGGTCTGCTCCGTCCCGACGGCGGGCTCGCCCGGATCGGCGACGTCGACGTGTGGCGCGACCCCGTCCAGGTCAAGGCCCACATCGGAGTACTGCCCGAGGGACTGCGGCTGTTCGAGCGGCTGTCGGGCCGCGAGCTGCTCCAGTACAACGGCCGCCTGCGCGGCATCCCCAAGGCCGACGTCGAGCAGCGCGCCGAGGAGCTCCTGCGCGTCATGGACCTGGTCGACTCGGCCGACAAACTCGTCGTCGACTACTCCACCGGCATGCGCAAGAAGATCGGCCTGGCCGCCGCGCTGCTGCACAACCCTTCCGTGCTCTTCCTCGACGAGCCCTTCGAGGGCGTCGACCCCGTCAGCGCCAACACGCTCACCGAGGTGCTCCAGCGCTACACCGCCTCCGGCTCCACCGTCATCTTCTCCAGCCACGTCATGGACCTGGTCGAGCGGCTGTGCGACTGGGTGTCGGTGATGAGCGGCGGCCACATCGTCGCCCAGGGCCCCATCGACGAGGTCCGCGCCGGGCGCAGCCTCAACCAGGCCTTCCTCGACCTCGTCGGCGTACGGCACGGCGGAGAGGAGGGGCTGACGTGGTTGGGCTCTTCGTCGCGCTGAAGATCAGGCTGATCGCCGGAGGACTGCGCGGCGACACCCAGCGCATCATCGGCTTCGCCTTCTCCCTGCTCGCCGCGCTCATCGTGGCGGCGGGCGGCTTCCTGCTGCTGACGCTCCTCAGGATGACATCACCGCAGGTGGCCACCGATGTCGGAGTGATCGCCTTCACCGTCCTGCTGGTCTTCTGGGCGACGGTGCCGCTGCTGGCCTTCGGGCTCGACGACACCCTCGACCCCGCCAGGCTCGCCCTCTTCCCCCTGCGCACGAGACAGCTGGCGACCGGCATGTTCGCCGCCTCGGTCACCGGCGTGTGGCCGATCGTCTCCCTGATCGTGACGGCGGGCGCGCTGGCAGGCCTCGCGAGAGGAGCGGGCGGCTTCCTGCTCGGCCTCGTCGCGGTGATCCTGCAGTTCGCGCTCTGCATCGTCACCTCCAGGCTGATCACGACCGCGCTGTCGGGGCTGCTGCGCTCGCGCAGGGGCCGCGACCTGCTGGCCGTCGCCGTCATCGTCTTCGTGCTGATGGCCCAGCTGCCCAACCTGATCGTCAACCGCGGCCTGAGCGGGGACCCCCTCGCGATGCTGCACAGCCTCGCCTCCGTGCTGCGCTGGACGCCGCCAGGCTGGGCCGCCCACGCCATCGGCGACGGCGGCGCGACCGGTGCGCTCGAACTGGCCGCGCTCGCCGTGCTCGTCCTGGTGCTCGGCTGGCTGTGGATCAAGGCGCTGGGCCGCGCCCTCGTCACGACCGACGCCTCCACCCAGGCTGCCTCGGTACGCAGATCCAGCGGCCTGCTCGACCGGTTCCTGCCCGACGGCCAGGTCGCGGCCGTGGTGTCGAAGGAGCTGAAGTACGCCAGGCGCGACCCGCGCGGGCGCGTCGGCTGGTTCGCCTCCATCGCCGTGACGTGCGTGCTGGCCTTCAGCATCAACGGCGACGGCTCGGCAGGCGGCGCGGGCGCCGCGATCGGCCCCGCCTGCGTCGGCGCTCTGATGATCGGCCTGCAGCAGTGCAACACCTTCGGCATCGACGGCCGCTCCCTGTGGATGAACGCGGTCGTCTACGGCGACGGCCGTGACCTGCGCGGCGACCTGGCGGGACGGCATCTCGCCGTGGCGATCATCGCGGTTCCGATCCTGACGGCGCTCGGCGTGATCGGCGGGCTGTTCGCCGGCAACCTGGCCTGGGTCGTGCCCGCCGTCCTCACCGCGTGGGGCGTGCTCGGCATCGGGCTCGGCGTCGGCGCGGTGACCAGCGTGCTCGTGCCGTACACGGTGCCCGACCGGCTCAACGCCTTCACCGGCGCGGCGCCCGGCCAGGGCGGGGTGGCCTTCGTCACCTCCTTCGGCGCCATGATCGCCACGGCCGTGCTGGCGTTGCCCGTCGCGCTGCCCGTGCTGCTGGGGGTCGGCTGGATGAGCTTGGTGGCGCTGCCGTACGGCTTGGCGCTGGCGTGGACGGGCAGGCTGCTGGCGGGCAAGTGGGGCTACCCGCGCATGCCCGAGCTGCTCGCCGCCGTCTCCAGGCCCACCTAATGGTCTAGTCCATTTGGTGAGACCGGTCTCCAGTCGCGCGGGACGAGTAGATATCGTGCGAGACATGATTGACCAGGCCATCCCGCGCCACAGTGCCGTCAGCGAGATGCCCGACGAGCTCCGCCGCGACGTGCGGCTGCTCGGCGAGCTGCTGGGCCAGGTGATCGCCGAGCAGGGCGGTCCCGGGCTCCTGGAGGATGTCGAACGCCTGCGCAAAGCGGTCATCGGCGCGCGCCGCCGCGAGGTGTCCCACGAGCAGGTGGAACGCCTCGTGGGCGAGTGGGAGATCGACAGGGCGGTCCAGATCGCTCGGGCGTTCACCTGCTACTTCCACCTGGCCAACCTGGCCGAGGAGCACTACCGCATCCGCACGCTGCGCGAGCGCGACGCCGGTGACGCCGTCCAGCGCGAGTCGCTGGCCTCCGCCGTGGAGGAGCTGGGCAAGGAACGCGTCGCCGAGCTGGTCGAGGGACTCGAACTGCACCCCGTGCTGACCGCGCACCCCACGGAGGCGCGCAGGCGCGCGGTCGTCACCGCCATCCAGCGCGTCAGCGGCCAGCTGACCGAGTACAACATGCCGGGACGCGGCTCCTCCGAGCGGGCGGAGAGCAGGCGCAGGCTGCTGGAGGAGATCGACCTCCTCTGGCGTACGGCCCAGCTGCGCAACACCAAGCTCGACCCGCTCGACGAGGTGCGTACCGCGATGGCCGCCTTCGACGAGACGCTGTTCCGCGTGGTCCCGCAGGTCTACCGCTCGCTCGACGCCGCCCTCGACGAGGGCTCGGGCACCCGCGCGCCGCTGGCCAGGCCGTTCATCCGCTACGGCTCGTGGATCGGCGGCGACCGCGACGGCAATCCCAACGTCACCGCCAAGGTCACCAGGGAGGCCGTCCTCATCCAGGCCGACCACGTGCTGACCGCGCTGGAGACCGCCACCTCCCGCATCGCCCGCACGCTCACCGCGGCCGCCCAGTTCACCCCGCCCTCCGCCGGCCTGCGCAGGGCGCTGGCCGCCGCCCAGGACGCCAACCCCGACCTGGTCTCCGAGCTGGCCACCCGCTCGCCGTCCGAGCCGCACCGGCAGTGGCTGCTGTTCGTCGCCGCCCGCATCGGCGCCACTCGCCGGCGCGACCTCGACCTGGCCTACCGCTCGCCGTCCGACCTGCTGGCCGACCTGCGCCTCGCCCAGTCGTCCCTGGCCGAGGCGGGCGCCGCCAGGCAGGCCTACGGCGAGCTGCAGCACCTCATCTGGCAGGTGGAGACGTTCGGCTTCCACCTGGCCGAGCTCGAGGTGCGCCAGCACTCCCAGGTCCACGCCGCCGCGCTGGAGGAGATCCGCGCCGGCGGGACGCTGTCGGAGCGTACCGAGGAGGTCCTGGCCACGATCAGGGTGATCGCCTGGATCCAGGAGCGCTTCGGCGTCACCGCCTGCTCCCGCTACGTCGTGTCCTTCACCCGCGGCGCCGACGACATCGCCGCCGTCCACGAGCTGGCCTTCCACGCGCTGGGCGAGCGCGCGCCCGTCCTCGACGTGGTGCCGCTCTTCGAGTCGGGCCAGGACCTCGACAACTCGGCCGACGTGCTCGCCGGCATGCTCGACCTGCCCCAGGTGCGGCGCCGCCTGGCCGACAACGACCGCCGTATAGAGGTCATGCTCGGCTACTCCGACTCCGCCAAGGAGCTCGGCCCCGCGGCCGCGACGATGAAGCTGTACGAGGCGCAGGAACGACTGACCGCCTGGGCACTGGCCAACGACATCAAGCTCAGGCTCTTCCACGGCCGCGGCGGCGCGCTCGGCCGCGGCGGCGGCCCCGCCAACAGGGCCGTGCTGGCCCAGGCGCCGGGGTCGGTCGCGGGCCGGTTCAAGGTGACCGAACAGGGTGAGGTCATCTTCGCCCGCTACGGCCACCAGGCCATCGCCCGCCGCCACATGGAGCAGGTCGCCAACGCGGTGCTGCTCGCCTCCTCCCCGGTCGTCGGCGAACGCACCGCGGCCGCTGCCGCCCGCTTCCGCGGCTTGGCCTCGCGGGTGGCCAACGCCTCCGAGCAGGCCTACCGCGCGCTCACCGAGGCCCCCGGCTTCCCCGAGTGGTTCGCCCTGGTCAGCCCGCTGGAGGAGATCGGCTCGCTGCGTCTCGGCTCGCGCCCCGCGCGGCGCGGGCTCGGCGCGCCGCGCTCCCTCGACGACCTGCGCGCCATCCCGTGGGTGTTCGCGTGGGCGCAGACCCGGGTCAACCTGCCCGGCTGGTACGGCCTCGGCAGCGGCCTCGCCTCCGTCGAGGACCTCGGCGAACTGCAGGCGGCCTACAAGGAGTGGCCGCTGTTCGCCTCGCTGCTCGACAACGTCGAGATGTCACTCGCCAAGACCGACCGGTCCATCGCCGCCCGCTACCTCGCCCTCGGCGGCCGGCCCGACTTCGAGGCGCAGGTGCTGGAGGAGTACGACAGGACCAGGCGGCTCGTGCTGCGGGTGACCGGGCACTCCAGGCTGCTGGAGAGCAGGAAGGTGCTCTCGCGGGCCGTACAGCTGCGCGACCCCTACGTGGACGCCCTGTCCCACCTGCAGCTGCGCGCGCTCACCGCGCTGCGGACCACCGAGAACCTCACCGACGACGAACGCGAAAGGCTGTCGACGCTGCTGCTGCTGTCGGTGAACGGCGTCGCCGCCGGATTGCAGAACACAGGTTGATCAGACCCGCTCGCCCCGGCGACCTGCCCACCATTGAGAAGATCGTCGCCGAGGCGTACCAGCCGTGGGCGGAGGTCATCGGCATCCGCCCCAAGCCGATGGACGACGACTACGCCGCGCACCTCGCGGCGGGGCACGTGTTCGTCCTCGACGATCTGCGCGGGCTGATCGTGCTGGTGCCCGAGGACGGCGTGCTGTACGTGGACAACGTGGCGGTCCGGCCCGACCAGCACGGCCAGGGCCTGGGCAGACGACTGCTCGCCTTCGCCGAGGCGCGCGCCGCCGAGCTGGGTCTGCCCGCGCTGCGGCTCATCACCAACGCCAAGATGACCCCGAACATCGCGCTCTACCAGCGGCTCGGCTACACCGTCACCACGGTGGAGCGGATCGGCGAGCGCGAGGTGGTCTTCATGCGCAAGGAGCTCTAGCGCGTCACCTCAGGTTCGTCAGGCCGCGCAGGCCATACTCGATGGGGCCGTAACGGTGGTTGCGCAGCCACCACGCGCTCAGCGCCGCCAGCACCGCGTAGATCAGCACGGCCACGCCCATCACCGCGATCGGCGCGAGCCTGCCGCCGAGCGCCAGGCCGTACCCGGTGAAGACCAGGCACATCAGCACCGACTGGCCGATGTAGTTGGACGCCGCCAGCCGGCCGGGGTTGGACAGCACGGAGCCGACCACGGGGAAGCGCCTGACCAGCTGGAGCAGCGTGACCACGTAGGCGGCGGACAGGAGCGGCGAGGCCACGTCGTTGACCGCGAGGCCGACCAGCTGCCAGGAGCCGTAAGCGGTGTTCGACCAGGTGTAGAACAACGCGGCGGGCAGGCCGATGCCGAAGCCCGCCAGCTGGATGCGCGGCACGAGGTGCGCCCAGCGCTCCCGCTCCTCGAACAGGCGCGACTTGCCCGCCGCCATCCCGAACAGGAACAGCGCCATCGCCATCGGGCCCTGCCCGAGCCAGACGAACAGCGCGAGCATCGGGTAGGTCTCGACCTGGTAGGTGAGGAAGTCCAGCGGGGTGCCGGTGACCAGCGCCTGCGCCCTCGCGGCGGCCGCGTGGTCCACGGCGGGGGCCGTACCCGCGGTGGGGTCGAGCAGGGTCAGCGCCGCCAGCCCCAGCCAGATCACCGTCAGTACGACGATGATCACCGATCCTGTGATGACGGCGGTCCTGGGACGGACGTTGCGCATGGCGAGCAGGATCAGGCCGAGGGCGGCGTAGAGGGTCAGGATGTCGCCGATCCACAGCAGGAAGCCCTGGGCCACACCCAGCGCGAACAGGCCGAGACAGCGGCGCAGCATGCGGCCCTTGACCTTGTCGCCCCACGAGCGCATCTGGAGTGTGAAGGAGTAGCCGAACAGGAAGGAGAAGATCACATAGAACTTCGTGAGGACCAGCGTCATGACGAGGGCGGCGACGGGGCCTTCGGACATCGGCATCGCGCCGTCGCTCGTGGCGTAGCCGGGGTCGGCGAAGAAGCCGATGTTCGCCACCAGGATGCCGGCGAGGGCGAAGCCGCGGACGGCGTCTATCTCGTGGATGCGCCTTGTCGGGGGTGCCACGGTCTGCGTCATGACCTTGACGCTAGAGATCGCTTACGGCCCGCACATCGAACCTCCGACGCTCCCGCATCCGACCAAAGTCGCCTCTTCGATCGTTCTCGGGACCGTCGCGCGCGCCTCTCCCAGCCCCACCACCCGCGAAGACCTCCACCCTCGCCGGCGCCGCTGTAGCGCTCCGGGGCCCTCCACCCCCGAGATCCCCCCACTCCCGAGGGACCTCCGTCCCGGGATTTCCCTCGGGCCGTCGGAGACCGAGGGCGTGTCGTGGCAGGGGAGGCACGCCGAAGACCCCGGGCGCCGGGTGCCCGGGGTCTCGAAGGTTCGGTCAGAGGGCGGCGAAGAACGCCCTGACGTCCTCGACGAACGCCTCGGGCCGCTCCAGCGGCAGGAAGTTCCCGCCCCGCTCCAGCTCCGTCCACCGCACCACCGGCGCGTCCCGCTCGGCGAACCGGCGGATCGTGATGTCGGTGCCCTTGGCCAGCGCCACCCCCGTCGGGACGGTGCTGCGCTCCTTCGGCCCCCACGCGGCGGGGTCGTGCGCGTTCTCGTAGTACAGGTTCGCCGACGAGCCCGCCGTCCCCGTGAACCAGTACAGGCTCACGTTGGTCAGCAGGTTGTCCAGCCCGACCGCGTCCTCGGGCGAAGGCGCCGCCGGGTCGGTCCACTCCTTGAACTTCTCGACGATCCACGCGAGCTGCCCCACCGGCGAGTCGTGCAGCCCGTACGCCACCGTCTGCGGCCTGGTCGACTGCTGGACGTTGAAGCCCATCATGTCGTCGCGGAAGTGCTGCAGCCTGGCCAGCCGTTCCTGCTCGCCCTCGGTCAGTCCCGCGAAGTCCTGCGGATCGTCGGAGGGGAAGGTGACGTACCCGTTGACGTGGGCGCCGATCACGCGCTCAGGGGCCCGGCGGCCCATCTCGACCGCGTACCAGGCGCCGCCGCCCTGGCCCTGCACGCCGTACCTCTCGTAGCCGAGCCGGTCCATCAGCTCGACGAACGCGGCCGAGATCTTGCCGGTGCTCCAGCCGGGGCCGGTCAGCGGCCCGGAGAAGCCGACGCCGGGGACGTTGGGCGCGACGACGTGGAAGTCGCGCGACAGCTCCTCGATCACCTCGACGAACGCCACGAACGAGGCGGGCCAGTCGTGCACGAGCAGCAGCGGCGTGGCGTCCGGGTTGGCCGAGCGGACGTGCGCGAAGTGGATGTTCTGGCCGTCGATCTCGGTGGTGAACTGCGGGAAGCCGTTCAGCCGCGCCTCCTGCGCCCGCCAGTCGAAGCCGTCGGCCCAGTAGGCGGCCAGCTGCTTCAGGTAGTCCACGGGCACCCCGCGGCTCCAGCCCTGGCCGGGGATCTCCCCGCTCCATCGGGTACGGCGCAGCCGCTCGCGCAGGTCGTCGACGTCGGCCTGGGGGATCTCGATGCGGAAGGGGTGAATCATCTCAGGTCCTTTCGGAGAGGCGTCTGCAGGGGTCAGTGCACGAACTCGGTGTCGGTACGGCCCTGCTTGGGCAGCATCAGCCCGACCAGGAACGTAGCCGCGATCATCACGGTCGCCACCGCGAGGGTGATCTCCACGCTGTTCGTGCCGAAGAAGACGGTGCCGAGGACGGCCAGGCCGAGCGCGTTGCCGACCTGCTGGATCGCGGTGAGGGCGCCCGAGGCCGAGCCGGTCTCCCGCGGGTCGACCGCGGCCATCACGATGGTGAAGTAGGGGCCCATGATCAGCCCGCTGCCGAGGCCGGTGAAGGCGAGAGCGGGGGCGAGCTGCCACGGGGTGACGCCGGGCTCGGCGATGACGAGCAGGGCCGACACCGCCAGGCCCATGACGACCGCGCCGGCGAGCAGGACCTTGCGCCCGTACTTCTGGGTGGCCTGCGCGACGCCCATGCCGATGATCATCCCGATGGAGGACGGCACGCCGGTCAGCGCAGCCTTCAGCGGCGAGTAGCCGAGGCCGAGCTGCGTGTAGAGGCCGATCACCAGGAACACGCCGCCGAACGCGGCGAAGTAGATGGCGCCGACGGCCAGACCGGAGACGAACGCGGGCTTGCGGAACAGGGACGGGGCGATCAGCGGGTCGCGGTCGCGGCGCTTCTCGTAGGTGACGAAGGCGGCGAAGGTCGCGGCGGAGGCGGCCATCATCGCGAACGCCCAGATCGGCCAGCCGTACTCGCCGCCCTGGACCAGCGGGAACACGATCAGAACGGTGCCGAGGGAGGCGAGGATCGCGCCGGGCAGGTCGAGCTTGACGCCGCCGGCCGGAGGCGAGGAGGGCAGGAAGCGAGCCGCCGCGAGGACCGCCGCGATGCCGAGCGGGAGGTTGATCAGGAAGATCATCCGCCAGCCGGTGCCGAACAGGTCGGCGCTGACCAGCCAGCCCGCGAGGATCGGGCCGCCGATCGCCGACAGGCCCATGACGGGCCCGAACAGCCCGAACGCCGCCTGAAGCTCCTTCGGCGGGAACATCTCCTTCATCAGCCCGAGCCCCTGCGGGATCATCGCCGCGCCGAACAGGCCCTGCAGGACCCTGGCGGCGATCATCGTCTGGGGCGAGATCGCGACGGCGCAGAGCATCGAGCCGATCGTGAAGCCGGTGACGCCGATCAGGAACATCCGCTTGCGTCCCACGATGTCACCCAGCCTGCCGCCGGTCAGCAGGCCCGCGGTCATGGCCAGGGTGTAGGCGGCGCCGAGCCACTGGATCAGCGAGGTGCCGCCGCCGAGCTCGGTCCGCATGGTGGGGCCCGCGATGTGGGTGACGGTGGCGTCGAGCAGCTCCATCACGGAGCCGGCGAGGATCACGAACAGCGCGGGCCAGCGCCAGCGGTAGGCGACTGGCTGCTGAGGGATCGTCACCACGGGACGGGTGTCGAGGGCGGTCATCGCAGGCCTCCTGCATCGGAACGGCTTGTTCTGTTCCAGAATAGCAGAACGGAATGATTCATTCCATAGTTTCGCGCAGAGAAGTGGCGCCACAGGCCGGATGGGATCGCATGCGAACGGCCCGGCATCGTGAGCACGATGCCGGGCCGTTGACCGCTTTCGTCAGACGTGTGCCTTGACCCGGAACTCCTGGTCGGTGCCGCAGGACGGGCCGTTCGGACCGCCGATGCGAACAGAGCTGAAGAAGTCGCGGTAGGTGATGAAGAAGTTGCCCTTGCCGCCCGGGGTGGTCACGGCCGAACAACCGCCGAAGTCGGCTTCGGAGTAGAGGTGGATGTAGGAACCGGTCCGGTTCCAGTCGGACTTGGCCCGGTCGTCCATGTTCAACACGGCCAGGTCCGGCGCGTTCGCCTGGAGCTCGATGATGTCGCCCGTGCCATCGAGACCCGAGAACATGCAGTAGTAGCCGGCATGGCAACGGTCGTAGCCAACGGCGGCATGGGCGGGAGCGGTCGGCAGGATGGACAGCGCAACGGCCGCGATCGGTAACGCCAGCATGTGAAGCTTCTTGTCCACTACCTCTCCTTTAATGAAACTTTTCTTCGACGGACTTTACGAAGATACATGACTCGATCTTGCTGGTGAAGAGGCCGTGAACGGCTAGAGGGTGATGCGTTCCCTGCCCGCGTAGACGTTGCACCGCTCGTCGCGCAGGAACCCGACCAGCGTCATCCCGAACTCCCTGGCCAGATCGACCGCCAGCGACGACGGCGCCGACACCGCGCAGACCATCGGGATGCCCGCGGCCAGCGCCTTCTGCATGATCTCGTAGCTGGCCCTGCCGCTGACCATCAGTACGTGCCCGGCGAGCGTCTTCTGGTTCAGTGACGCCCACCCGACCAGCTTGTCGACCGCGTTGTGCCTGCCGACGTCCTCTCTGAGCGCCACCAGCGCGCCGTCCGCCGTGAACAGCCCCGCCGCGTGCAGGCCGCCGGTCTTGCCGAAGCCGCCCTGAGCCTCCCTCAGCCGGTACGGCATGCCGTACAGGATCTCGGGGGTGATCGACAGCTCGCCCGGAGGGAGGGGATGGCAGCGGCCGCGCAGCGTGTCAAGGCTGGCCGAGCCGCAGACCCCGCACGCGCTGGAGGTGACGAAGTGCCGGTCGAGGGCGGGCAGGTCGGGGAGCGGGCCGTCCAGCGCGACCGTGACCGTGTTGTAGCGGGCCTCCAGCGTCACGTCCTCGTCGGTGCAGTAGCCGATGGCCTTGATCCCGCCCGGCCTGGCCAGTCCCTCGCCGTGCAGGAACCCGGCTGCCAGCTCGAAGTCGTGACCCGGCGTGCGCATGGTGATGGCCACGGTCCTGCGCTCGCCGCCCGGAGCGGTGACACGGATCTCCATGGGCTCTTCGGTGGCCAGGTAGTCCCGTCGATCTCTGGCGACTTTTCCAGAGATTTCGGTGATCTGGGCGCGCGTGGTCGGGGTTGTCACCTTTCGTACCCTACTTTCGCAAACTCCGCAGCACCGCCGCGTCCGCTCATGCCTTCATCTTCCTCCTGACGGAAGCCCTGAACGGTGACCCGCGCGAAGACCCTGCCATCCCCCCGTCCTCCAGGAAGACGCATCCCCGCGGGCCGCCCGGCACCTCTCCGCGAGACCTCAGGAAACGAAGCCCCCTGCCCTTCAAGGAGACGTCAGCCGGCCGCCGATCGGTGCCTCTTCGGCGGCCTCAGGAGGCGGGGACCTCGGGTGGGGGTTTGGGTCGGCCGAATCGGGCGCGATGAGGGGTCAATCTGGGAGAAGATGGTGAGGTGTCCGATTCTCGCTTCGCCGATCTCGACCGCCCGCCGCTGAACCAGGCGGCGCTCGCCCGCGCCCTGGTCAGGCCGGGCGGCCTGTGGACGGACCTCACCGTCGTGGACCGTACCGGATCCACCAACGCGGACCTCGCCCAGCAGGCCAGAGCGGGTGCGAGGGAGGGGTCGGTGCTGATCGCCGAGGCCCAGTTCGCGGGCCGCGGCAGGCTGGGCCGCATTTGGAACGCGCCACCCCGCTCAGGGCTCACCTTCTCCGTGCTGCTGCGCCCCCAGGTGCCGCCCGACCGCCAGGGCTGGCTGCCGCTGCTGTTCGGGGTGGCCGCGGCCTCCGCCGTACGGCGTGTCGCGGAGCTGGACGTCAGGCTGAAGTGGCCGAACGACCTGCTGGTCGGCGAGAGGAAGCTGGCAGGCATCCTGGCCGAGCGGGTCGAGAACGGCGCGGTCGTCGTCGGCATGGGGTTGAACGTCACGCTCCGCACCCCCGAGCTGCCCACCGACGCCGCCACCTCGATCGCCATCGAGCTCGAGGGCGCGGAGGCCGACCCCGACCCCGACCGCGAGCGCCCGCAAGGCACTGACAGGGACCCGCTGATCAAGGCCATCCTGCGCGAGATCGAGAGCCACTACCGCGAGTGGACGGCGGCCGACGGCGACGCCGACGCCTCGGGCCTGCGCGCCGCCTACCAGGCTTCGAGCGCCACGATCGGCCGCGAGGTGCGGGTGGAGCTGCCGGGCGAGCGGCTGCTGACCGGCATGGCGACGGGCATCGACCCGTCGGGGCATCTCCAGGTCGCGGGGCAGACCCTCAGCGCGGGCGACGTGGTCCACGTTCGTCCTTCTTCGTAGCGTTCGACGAGGGGTCCGTGCCACGATTTCTGCCATGACTCTCCCGGATCATCACCTGACTCAGGGCGAACGGCGCATCAGGTCGTTCCACCCGCACTGGAAGCGGCTCGTCGGGCCCGCGCTCGCGCTCGTCCTCATCCTCGCCGCCACCGGCGCGGGGCTGTACCTGATCCCGGGCGACTGGGAGTTCGCGCTGTACGGCAGGGCCGCGGTCGTCGTGATCGCGGTCATCCTGCTGACGATCTGGTCGTTCGTCCCCTACCTGCAGTGGAAGAACACCGGCTACGTGCTCACCACGCACCGCTTCACGATCAGCACGGGCGTGCTGAACAAGTCGACCGACGAGATCCCCCTCACCAAGGTCAACTCGGTGAGCTCCGACCAGTCCTTCGCCGAGCGGATGCTGGGCTGCGGCACGCTGACCGTCGAGTCGGCCAGCGAACAGGGCCAGCTGGCCCTCCGCGACATCCCCAAGATCCAGGACGTGCGGGCCGACCTGTTCCGCGCGGTCGAGGACGTCTCCGACGGCGACGTCGACGGAAGGTAGTCGTCACGACGATGAGGCCGACGGCGGAGGAGATCGAGCGGCTGCTGGTCGGCACCACGGCCCGCTACACCAGGGAGCAGGTCGCCGCGGCGGCGGGGGTGTCGCAGGAGCTCGCCGAACGGATCTGGCGCGCTCTGGGGTTCGCGACGCACGCCGACGACGCGGTGGCGTTCTCCGACGCGGACGTGGCCGCGCTGGGCAGGGTCCGCAAGATGCTCGACGGCGGGCTGCTGGACGAGCCCACGGTCATCCGCCTGGCCAGGGCGCTCGGACAGACCACCGCGAGGCTCGCCCAATGGCAGGCCGAGATCATGATCGGGGCGATGCTGCCGAGCGAGGAGCCGTCCGACGGCGACCTCGCCAGGATCCTGGAGACGTCACAGCAGCTGCTGCCCGACTTCGAGCACGTGCTCGTCCACGTCTGGCGGGCCCAGCTCGCCGCCGCGGGGACCCGCCTGCTCGCAATGGCCGACATCAACGACGAGCGGGTGCCGACCCGCGTGTCGATCGCGGTGGGATTCGCCGACCTGGTCTCCTTCACCAGGAGGTCGAGGGAGCTGTCGGAGCGGGAGCTCGCCGAGCTCGTGGAGGGATTCGAGTCGCGCGCCTCCGACGTGGTCGCCGCCCACGGCGCCAGGCTGGTCAAGACGCTGGGCGACGAGGTGCTGTTCACCGCGCCCACCCAGGCACAGGCCGCCGCGATCGCGCTCGACCTCATCGAGACGGGCGAGCTGCGCATCGGCATGGCCTACGGTCCCGTGCTGCCGATGATGGGCGACGTGTTCGGCACGACCGTCAACCTGGCCGCCAGGCTGACCGCCATCGCCCGGCCTGGCACGATCATCATCGACGCGGAGCTGGCCGAGGGGCTGGCCGGCAAGGACTTCGATCTGCACAAGATCCGCCGCCGACCTGCGAGGGGTCTCGGCGTGGTGCAGCCGTATGTCTTGCGGAGATCATCGTCTTGAGCAGATGATGAGCGGCATGCCGTACGAAGTCCAGGGCGTCATCGCCCGAGGTAAGGGCCAGGAAGTCTCCGTCGAGACCGTACTCGTGCCGGACCCGGGACCGGGCGAGGCGGTCGTGGCCGTGAAGGCGTGCGGCGTCTGCCACACCGACCTCCACTACCGGGAGGGCGGGATCAACGACGACTTCCCGTTCCTGCTCGGCCACGAGGCGGCCGGCGTCGTCGAGGCGGTCGGCGAAGGGGTCACCGGCCTCGCGCCGGGCGACTACGTGATCCTCAACTGGCGTGCGGTCTGCGGCAACTGCCGCGCCTGCCTGCGCGGGCGGCCCTGGTACTGCTTCGCCACCCACAACGCCACGCAGAAGATGACGTTGAAGGACGGCACCGAGCTCAGCCCCGCGCTTGGCATCGGCGCGTTCATCGAGAAGACGCTGGTCGCGGCGGGCCAGTGCACCAAGGTCTCCCCCGACGCCCCGCCCGAGGTCGCGGGCCTGCTCGGCTGCGGCGTGATGGCGGGCCTCGGCGCCGCGCTCAACACGGGCAACGTCTCGCGCGGCGACACCGTGGCCGTCATCGGCTGCGGCGGCGTCGGCGACGCGGCCATCCTCGGCGCCTCGCTCGCGGGCGCCGTCAAGATCATCGCGGTGGACGTCGACGACCGCAAGCTGACCTGGGCCCGCGACTTCGGCGCCACCGACGTCGTGAACTCGAGCGCGGAGGACCCCGTCGCCGCCATCCGCGCGCTGACCGGCGGGTTCGGCGCCGACGTCGTCATCGAGGCGGTCGGCCGCCCCGAGACCTACGAGCAGGCCTTCTACGCCAGGGACCTGGCGGGCGTCGTCGTCCTCGTGGGAGTGCCCACGCCGGCCATGCGGCTGGAGCTGCCCCTGCTGGACGTCTTCGGCCGCGGCGGCGCGCTCAAGTCCTCCTGGTACGGCGACTGCCTGCCCTCCCGCGACTTCCCCATGCTGATCGACCTCTTCCTGCAGGGCAGGCTTCCGCTCGACAAGTTCGTGTCGGAGACGATCCCGCTCGGCCAGGTCGAGGAGGCCTTCGCCAGGATGCACAGGGGCGAGGTCCTGCGCTCGGTGGTGACGCTGTGATCGACAGGGTCGTCACCTCGGGCACGTTCTCCCTCGACGGCGGCACATGGGACGTCGACAACAACGTCTGGCTGGTCGGCGACGCGCGCTCGGTGATCGTCATCGACGCCGCCCACTCGGCGGAGAAGATCGCCGAGCGGGTGGGCGGCAGGACCGTCACCGCGATCGTGTGCACCCACGCGCACAACGACCACATCAACGCCGCCTCCGCGCTGTCGGAGCTGACCGGCGCGCCGATCCTGCTGCACCCCGCGGATCAGGTGCTGTGGGAGATGGAGTACGGCGACGCGGTGCCGTACACGCCGCTGGAGGACGGCCAGAGGCTGGCGGCGGGCGGCGTGGAGCTCCAGGTCATCCACACCCCTGGTCACGCGCCGGGTGCGGTGTGCCTCTACGCGCCCGAGCTCTGCGCGGTCTTCACCGGCGACACGCTGTTCCAGGGCGGCCCTGGCGCCACGGGCCGGTCGTTCTCCTCCAGGGAGACGCTCGTCGAGTCGATCAGGACCAGGCTGCTGCCGCTGCCGAAGGAGACCGTCGTCCACACCGGTCACGGCGACTCCACCACCATCGGCGCGGAGAGCTCCTCCTTCTAGGAGCCCGCGTCCGCCTCCGGAGGTAGCGGCACCGCCATCCGGAGGCGCAGTGCCGCCGTGGGAACGTGCGCCCGCGGGCGGATGCGCGCGCGGCGCCCGGCCGGAGATCCTTGACGGGAAGGGCCGAGCATCCCTGTAGGAGAGATGTCCTCCTATGGGTGTTTTATGCCTGTGTCGCACTACACATAGGCAAGCCTTACCAACGTGGGTTACATTAGGTGTGCCTAACCTTATGGCTCCGTCTTCTGCGAGAGGTTTGTCCCCCGATGTACGTATGCGTCTGCCGCGCCGTGACCGAGAACGAGGTCCACGACTGCATCGCCGCGGGCGCCAAGAGCGCACGGCAGATCCGCGACACCACGGGCGCCGGGGCGGACTGTGCCACTTGCGTACGTAAGATCTGTGCGATCCTGAAGCGGTCCGAGGACCTGATTCCGACCGCATAGCACGAGGAGCCCAGTTCAATGCAGGGCGACAAGCAGATCATCGAGCTGCTCAACGAGCAGCTGACCGCGGAGCTCACCGCTATCAACCAGTACTTCCTCCACGCGAAGATGCAGGAGAACTGGGGCTACACCAGACTGGCCAAGCACACGCGCGACGAGTCCATCGACGAGATGCGCCACGCCGAGCGGCTCACGGATCGCATTCTTTTTCTCGAAGGACTGCCCAACTACCAGCGGCTCGGCACCCTCCACATCGGCCAGACCGTCGAGGAGCAGCTCAGAGCCGACCTCGAGGTCGAGTTGAGCGTGGTCGACCGGCTCAAGCCGGGCATCAAGCTGATGCGCGAGAAGGGCGACACGACCTCCGCCCGCCTCTTCGAGGACATCCTCGAGGACGAGGAGCACCACATCGACTACCTGGAGACCGAGCTGGGGCTCATCCAGAGCCTGGGCGAGCAGCTGTACCTCGCCCGCTACGCCGAGCCGACCTCCGACTAGCAAAACGTGGCCCGCCCGCCGTGACATCCGTCCCGGCGGGCGTTTCGCTGTCCGGACGGCGAAGCCGTTCGGCGAAACGGGCGATTCTCGGGCGACGTGGCGGCGAGAACCGGAGCCCCGCCGGAGTGTCGTGCTTGGACGGCGGTCTGCGATGACCATGGCGCGCAGACGGGGGCTTGCCCTAGCAGAGGAAAGAGCGGACGCTGAGGGCCGGGTAATGTGTGGGGCATTAAATTCGCACTAGCCCTCATTTATCAGCGTTTGCCCAGGTCAATAGATAGGTCAAACGCGAGTCAAACCGCGCGCTGTGCCCGGGAAACGATCGCCTAAGGTCCTACGATCGCTTCATGACCTGCGTACTTCTCGCCGAGGATGACACCTCGATTTCCGAGCCACTCGCGCGCGCCCTGCGCCGCGAGGGCTACCAGGTTGAGGTGAGCCCCGACGGCCCGCAGGCCCTCGAGAGGGCTCTGTCGGGAGGCATCGACCTCATCGTTCTCGACCTAGGCCTACCCGAGATGGATGGCCTCGAGGTCGCCCGCCGGATCCGTGCCGAAGGGCACGGCACGCCGGTGCTCATCCTCACCGCACGCGTCGACGAGGTCGACACCGTCGTCGGTCTCGACGCCGGTGCCGACGACTACGTCACCAAGCCGTTCCGCCTGGCCGAACTCCTCGCTCGCGTCAGAGCGCTGCTCAGGCGCGGCACCTCAGAGACCCCGGTGGTCCAGGGCGTCCGCATCGACGCCGACTCCCGTCGCGCCTGGATGGGGGAGAAGGAGCTCCACCTGACGACCAAGGAGTTCGACCTGCTACGCGTCCTCGTGCGTGACGCCGGCAAGGTGGTCACCCGCGAACAGATCATGCGCGAGGTATGGGACACCAACTGGTGGGGTTCCACCAAGACCCTCGACATGCACATCTCCTGGCTCAGGCGCAAGCTCGGCGACGACGCCGCCAAGCCGCGCTACATCACCACCGTCAGGGGAGTCGGCTTCCGATTCGAGCGAGAGTAGGTCAGTGCGCCGCCGCCTGCTCTCCTCCACCCTGGTCGTCGCGGTCATCGCCGTCCTCCTGCTCGGGGTGCCCCTGGGCGTGGTGGTCAGCCGACTGATCGTCGAGGACGCCAACCAGCAGCTGAGGGCGGAGGCGACCCGCCTCGTGGGTGAGGTGGAATACGCCCGTATCCAGGAGACACCACTCGATCCGCAACAGCTGGCACAGAAGTACCCGGACCGATACATCCAGATCTATGTGAACGGCAACCCGCCGACGGCTACCGTCGTCGGCGTCTCCCCGCCGTCCGGCCACTCCATGCACGAGGAGGCCAAGTCGGACAGCGGCATCTACGTCAGGGTGAGCCGCGACAAGGATCAGGTCGAGCGGGACGTCCGCGCTCGCCTGCTCCTCATCGTGGCGCTGGCCGCCGCGGCTCTCGCGGTCGCGGTGGGTCTCGCCATCGTGCAGTCCCGCCGGCTCACCCTCCCCCTACTGGACCTGGCCAAGATCGCTGATCGGCTGGGCTCGGGGGATGCCCGGCCCAGCAAACACCGTTACGGCATCCCCGAACTCGACCGCGTCGCCGAGGTGCTCGACCGCAGCGCCACCCGCATCGCCGACCTGCTCACGCGCGAGCGCGAGTTCGCCACCGACGCCTCCCACCAGCTGCGCACCCCCCTGACCGGGCTCACTATGCGCCTGGAGGAGATCGTCGCCGCCTCCGACGAGCCCGCGATCGTCCGAGAGGAGGGCGAGGCCGCCATCGTCCAGGCCGAACGCCTCACCGCGGTCATCGACGAACTCCTCGCCGCCGCCCGCCGCCAGCGCATCGCCCAGGCCGAGCCGATCTCCGTCGACGAGGTCCTCGTCCAGCAGGTCACCGAGTGGGAGCCCGCCTTCCGCCGCGCGGGCCGTTCCCTGTCCCTCGGCGGAGCCCGCGGCCTCAAGGCCCTGGCCACCGGCGGTGGCCTCGGCCAGGTCATCGCGTCCCTCCTGGAGAACTCCATCCAGCACGGCGGCGGCGCCGTCTCCGTGTCGACGAGCAGCAGCGACAACTACATCGTCATCGAGGTGGCCGACGAAGGGCCCGGCATCTCCGACGAGATCGCCCCCAAGGTCTTCGAACGCAACGTGAGCGGGGGCGGCGGCACCGGCCTCGGCCTCACGCTCGCCCGCGCGCTGGCCGCCGCCGACGGCGGGCGGCTCGAACTCGTGCGCCGCCGTCCCGCGGTGTTCGCCATCTTCCTGCGCCCGGCCGACAACGCGAGCCGCCGCGTGGTGACCGGCCCCGCCTGAACCGTCACCGGTAGGGGTCGGTGATCTCGCGGAGGCGGGTGAGAGCCCGGCGAAGGTGGCCGGCGTCCCGCTTGCCGAGGTGCCGTGTCCACTCGGACTCGACCTCGGCCTCGACGACCTTGGCGACCACGCCGGCCGCGTGGCCGCGAGCGGCGACCCGCACCAGCCTGGCCCTCGCGTCGGTCGGATCCTGCACCCGTTCCACGTAGCCGGCTTTCTCGAGCTGATCGACGAGGAACGTGGTCGTCTGCTTGCTCACCCTGGCCTGCTCGGCCAGGTCGCTCACGCGCGTGCCGTTCGGCCCGATCCGCTGGAACACCCGGCCCTGGGCGGGGGTGATGTCGTCGAAGCCGGCCCTGGCCAGGGCCTCCATGACTCTGGTCTCCATGGCGCGGTAGGGGATGAAGCACAGCACGCCGAGGTTGAGCTCGTCCTCAGACACGGAAACCCCCTTGACGTTGGACAGATTATCGAACCAAAATGGTTCCAACATCGTACCAAGTTGGCGGACGGCGGGAGGCCGGGATGGACCGCGACGAGGTGTGGCAGGCGATCGACCACGAACGGTCCGGCCTCGCGGACCTCTTCGACGAGCTGTCCGAGGAGGAGTGGGCGACACCGAGCCTGTGCGAGGGCTGGCGGGTGCGCGACGTCGCGGCTCACCTGACGCTCGCCCACATCGGCCTGCTCACTGCGGTACTCGCGATGCTGAGGGCTCGTGGAGACATGAACCGCATGATCCACGACACCGCCGTACGGCAGGCCGAGCTGCCCGTACGGCAGTACGGCGTCCTGCTGCGGGAGATGGTCGGATCGCGCAGGAAGGCTCCCGTCATCAGCGACCTCGAACCGCTCATCGACGTCCTCGTGCACGGGCAGGACATCGCGATCCCGCTGGGCAGGGACCGGACCATGCCCGCCGGGCCCGCTGCCGCCGCCGCGACCCGGGTCTGGACGATGGGAGGGCCCTTCCACGCGCAGCGGAAGCTGGAAGGGCTCGAACTCGTCGCCACCGACTGCTCCTGGTCCGTGGGGCGGGGGCTTCGAGTGGAGGGAACCATCGGGGCGATCCTGCTGCTGCTGGCCGAGCGGCGGGCCGCCCTCTCACAGCTGTCCGGCCCCGGCCTGGCCGACCTTCAGTCTCGCCTGACCCCAGCCGTCCAGCTGTAGTCCCGCCCGACCTTCGATCCCGCCCGATCCCAGTCGTCCAGCGGCAGCCCCGCCCGATCTTCGCTCCCGCTTGGCCTCAACCGTCCAGCGGTAGTTCCGGGCCGCGTCGGGGACGGGCGGCCTCGGACCGTCGACGGCGCGGCCGGAGGTCGCGATCCGCCGACACGACCGGGCCCATGCCGGTCCGAACGAAGGCTCGCTGGTCAGTGCCTGGGGGAGGAGACGGCCTCGGGGAGGCCGGTGGACGGCTCGACCGGCGGGTCTTCGGGGGCCAGGAAGACCCACCGCTTGTACGACCAGAACCGGAACAGCGTGCCGAACCCCACACCGATGATCTTGGCGATGTTGTAGCTGAGCGGGTCGTACAGGCCGAGGGTGTAGGTCGTGAACCCGATGAAGATCAGCGCGATCAGCAGCCCGATCCCGTTGAGCAGGAAGAACAGCGCGTACTCCCTGGCCAGCCCGCTCTGCTCCCTGTGCCGGAACGTCCAGAAGCGGTTGCCCACGTACGCGAACGTGGCCGAGATGCAGGTGGCCAGCACCGCCGAGAACAGCGCGCCCCAGCCGAACCCGAACCGGAAGAGGTTCGTCGCGCCCATGTCGAGGAGGAAGGCGATGCCGCCGATCGTCCCGAACTTCGCCAGTTCGTGAACCATCTGAACGAACCGCTTGTAGGCGCGTTTGAGGAACTCCACGTCTCCTGCACGGTCCTTTCCGGCTTCGCCTGCCGCACCCTCCAACCAGGTCCGACGCCACCAGGTTACCGGCCAGGGGGACGACCGGGCGCGAAGACCCTCCGAAGCCGCCCGGTGCGTCACGCATTGCACACGCTCAACCGGCATTTCTAGAAATATCGTCTTGTGACGGGTAAAGCGGCTCGATGGCCGTTACGCTGACGCGCAGGTCGCGGGGTCGGGGGGCTCGCGATGGACGGCCGTCACCCTGGGTGACCTGTGCCGGGGCTCCGCGAGGGGCCGGGCGGAGCGCCGTCCCATCCGCATCCGATCGGGCGGCTGAGCACGCCGGACGGAGTACGCGCTGGGCGGTCGTGCTGTGAGGCGACCCGGAACGACCGCCCAGCTCTCCCCGGTATGAACGTGCGACGTGACGGCGGGAGGCGAAGCCCCGCTGGAGTGGCGTGGGAGGACGGGCGGCCACCGGTGACCTCGGTGGGCTTTCGGGGGCCTGCCGTATCGTCGCAGGCGTCACAAATCCATCCACCGGATGGAAGCGGCGCGCCTGCCGGTATGCTTCGGGCACGTGAGCAGCACCTCTTCGCATGTCGGCCCCGTGGTGGGCGTTGTCGGGGCGGGCCAGTTGGCCCGCATGATGCAGCAGGCGGCCATCCCGCTCGGCATCGAGCTGCGGGTCCTCGCCAACACCCCGGACGAGAGCGCCGCCAAGGTGATCGTCGACACCAGGCTGGGCGACTACCGCGACCTCACGGTCCTGCGCGATTTCGCCTCCGGCTGTGACGCCGTCACCTTCGACCACGAGCACGTTCCCACCGAGCACATCAGGGCGCTGGCCGCCGAGGGCGTCGAGGCGCATCCAGGAGCCGACGCGCTGGTCCACGCCCAGGACAAGGCCGAGATGCGCAGGCGGCTGACCGAGTTCGGCGCGCCGTGCCCCGCGTGGCGGACCGTGGAGAAGGTCGCCGACGTCGAGGAGTTCGGCGCGGAGAACGGCTGGCCCGTCGTGCTGAAGGCGATCAGGGGTGGCTACGACGGCCGCGGTGTCTGGGTGTGCGACGACGCGGCCCAGGCCGCCGACGTGGTCGCGACCGGTGTCCCGCTGATGGCCGAGGCGTTCGTTCCCTTCCAGCGCGAGCTGGCCGTGCTGGTCGCCCGCTCACCCCACGGCCAGGGCGTCAGCTACCCGGTGGTGGAGACCGTCCAGGAGAACGGCATCTGCGTCGAGGTCCTGGCCCCCGCGCCCGGCCTCGACCCCGAGGACGCCGCCCAGGCCCAGCGCATCGCGCTGAAGATCGCCGACGAGCTGGGCGTGACCGGGCTGCTGGCGGTGGAGATGTTCGAGACCGCCGACGGGCTCGTGGTCAACGAGCTGGCCATGCGCCCCCACAACAGCGGCCACTGGACCATCGAGGGCGCCCGCACCTCCCAGTTCGAGCAGCACCTGCGCGCGGTGCTCGACCTGCCGCTCGGTTCGCCCTCCCTGGCCGCTCCGTACGTCGTCATGGCCAACCTCCTCGGCGGCGACGACCCCGCCATCTTCAAGCGCTACGAGCACGTGATGGCCCACGACCCGGGCGTCAAGGTGCACTTCTACGGCAAGGAGGTGCGGCCGGGGCGCAAGATCGGCCACGTGACCGTGCTCGGCGCCGACCTCGACGACGCCAGGGCCCGTGCCAGGCACGCGGCCGTCTACCTCACCACAGGGGAGTACACATGATCGGCATCGTGATGGGCAGCGACTCCGACTGGCCGGTCATGAAGCTGGCGGCGGAGGCGGTGGCCGAGTTCGGCGTGCCGTTCGAGGCCGACGTGGTCTCCGCGCACCGCATGCCGACCGAGATGATCGAGTACGGCAGGCACGCCGCGGCCCGCGGCCTCAAGGTGATCATCGCGGGCGCCGGTGGCGCGGCGCACCTGCCCGGCATGCTGGCCTCGGTCACCCCGCTGCCGGTGATCGGCGTGCCCGTGCCGCTGAAGTACCTCGACGGCATGGACTCCCTGCTGTCCATCGTGCAGATGCCCGCGGGCGTGCCCGTGGCGACGGTCGCCGTCGGCGGGGCGCGCAACGCGGGGCTGCTGGCCGTCCGCATCCTCGCCGCCTCCGACGAGGGGTTGCTCCGGCGCATGGAGGCCTTCCAGGAGACGCTACGCGACCAGGCCCACGCCAAGGGCGAGAAGCTGCGCGCCGAGGCGGCCGAGCTGGGGCTGCCGGCCCACCGCCCGTAGCCGGCGGCGGCTACGGGCGGCCGAGGGCGCGGTAGTGCCAGCCCGCAGAGCGCCAGGCCTCGGAGTTCAGCGCGTTACGCCCGTCGACGATCTTGCGGGTGGCGACCGCGGCGCCCAGCTCCTCCGGGTCCAGCTCCACGAACTCCTGCCACTCGGTCAGCAGCAGCACCACGTGCGCGCCACGAACCGCGTCGAGCGCCGAGATGCCGTAGGAGAGCTCGGGATGCGCCTTGCGCGCGTTGTCCAGCGCGATCGGGTCGTAGACGGTGACCTGCCCGCCCTGCTGCCCGATCGTCACGGCGACGTCGAGCGCGGGGGAGTCGCGGATGTCGTCCGAGTTCGGCTTGAACGCCGCGCCCAGCACGCCGACCGTGCACCCGCGGAACGAGCCGCCCGCCAGCTCCCTCGCCAGGTCCACCATCCGCGCCCGTCGGCGCATGTTGATCGCGTCGACCTCGCGCAGGAACGTCAGCGCCTGGTCGGCGCCCAGCTCGCCCGCCCGCGCCATGAACGCGCGGATGTCCTTGGGCAGGCACCCGCCGCCGAACCCGAGACCGGGGTTGAGGAAGCGCCCGCCGATCCTGTCGTCGAACGACAGCGCTCTAGACAGCTGCTGAACGTCCGCGTGAGATGCCTCACAGACCTCGGCCATCGCGTTGATGAAGGAGATCTTGGTGGCGAGGAACGCGTTCGCCGCGCTCTTGACCAGCTCGGACGTCGGGTAGTCGGTCACCACCATCGGAATGTCGCCGAGCGGCTCGTAGACCTCGCGCAGGATCTTCTCCGCCTGCTCGGAGGCGACGCCGATCACGATGCGGTCGGGCTTGAGCGTGTCCTGGACGGCGAAGCCCTCGCGCAGGAACTCGGGGTTCCACGCCAGCTCGGCCGACGCGTTGACCGGAGCCAGCCGCGCGAGTTTGGCGGCCAGGCGGGCCGCGGTGCCGACGGGGACCGTCGACTTGCCGACGACCAGACACTCCCTCTCGAGGTACGGCGCGAGCGACTCGACGGCCGCGTCGAGGTAGGAGATGTCCGCGGCGTACTCACCCTGCTTCTGCGGCGTGCCCAGGCACAGGAAATGGACGTCACCGAACGCGGCCGCCTCCTCGTAGGAGGTGGTGAAGCGAAGCCGTCCCGACGCGAGCCCTCGCCTCAGGATCTCTTCCAGTCCGGGTTCGTGGATCGGCAGCTCACCGCTCTGCAATCGACGGACCTTGTCGGCGTCCACGTCGAGGCCGAGAACCTCGAACCCCAGGTCGGCCATGCAGGCCGCGTGAGTGATGCCCAGATACCCGGTTCCGATCACCGTAAGGCGATATGGCACGAGTGAGCTCCTTTCATCGCCAAGGCATGTTACCGGTCTCCGTAAGTTCCACTGTGCCACCTGGGTAAACCGCGAAATCGTACCGGCTGGTAACAAGATGCTTGGACGTCCTAGTATTCGGGTATGACCTACGCCCTCACCGAGGAGCACGAGATGCTCCGCGAGACCGTCCGCGCCCTCGCCGATGAGAAGATCGCGCCGCGCGCCGCCGAGGCCGACGAGCGGGAGGAGTTCCCGTGGGACGTCTACAAGTCGCTCGTGGCCGCTGACCTGCACGCGATCCACGTCCCCGAGGAGTACGGCGGTGCGGGAGGCGACGCGCTCGCCGCGGTCATCGTCATCGAGGAGGTCGCCCGCGCCTGCGCCTCCTCCTCGCTGATCCCCGCCGTGAACAAGCTCGGCACCGTCCCCCTCCTCCTGTCGGCGTCGGAGGAGCTGAAGGCGCGCTACCTCGCGCCGGTCGCCACGGGCGAGGCGATGTTCTCCTACGCGCTGTCCGAGCCCGAGGCCGGATCCGACGCGGCCGCCATGAAGACCCGTGCGGTCCTCGACGGTGACCACTACGTCCTCAACGGCGTCAAGATGTGGATCACCAATGCGGGCGTCTCCGAGTACTACACGGTCATGGCCGTCACCGACCCCTCCGCGGGCGGTCGCGGCATCTCCGCCTTCGTCGTGGAAAAGTCTGACGAAGGCGTCTCCTTCGGGCCCAAGGAGAAGAAGCTCGGCATCAAGGCATCGCCGACGCGCCAGGTCATCCTCGAGGACGTCCGCATCCCGGCATCCCGCATGATCGGCGCCCCAGGGACGGGCTTCAAGACCGCCCTGGCGACCCTCGACCACACCCGGATCACGATCGCCGCCCAGGCGCTGGGCATCGCCCAGGGAGCGCTCGACTACGCGATCGGGTACGTGAAGGAGCGGAAGCAGTTCGGCAAGGCGATCGCCGAGTTCCAGGGACTGCAGTTCATGATCGCGGACATGGGCATGAAGCTGGAGGCGGCTCGGCAGCTGACCTACCACGCCGCGGCCAAGTCGGAGCTGGCGATGCACGGCCGACCCCAGAAGGACCTTACGTTCCTGTCGAGCGCCGCGAAGTGCGCCGCATCGGACGCCGCTATGGAAATCACGACCGACGCGGTGCAACTGCTCGGCGGGTACGGCTACACGCGCGAGTTCCCCGTCGAGCGCATGATGCGCGACGCCAAGATCACCCAGATCTACGAGGGCACCAACCAGATCCAGCGCATGGTGATGGCGAGGCAGCTTCTGAAGTAGGGTGATGACCTGCGAAAACCCGGTCTCTACGGTGAGGGGGGCCGGGTTTCGCGCGTTCAGAAGGATCTTGAACTATCCCTCTGTTCCGTGGCTGTTCCGTGATCTTGGCGCTGGAGCAATGAGCTGTCACGATGACACCTTGTGGACATCGACGGCTTCTGGGACCTGATCGAACGTTCCGGCAGGGAAACCGACACCAGGCGTGCGCGTGTGGCGTGGCTGGAGAGGCACCTGTCCGGTCTGTCCGCCGAAGAGATCGTCGACTACGACACCTTCTGGACGATCACCACCAACCGCGCCTGCACGTGGGACATGTATGCGCTCTTCTGCATCGTGTTCGACGGCCCCTCGACCGACGGCTTCGAGTACTTCGTGAACTGGCTGGTGAGTCTTGGTCGCGAGACCTTCGAGATGGTGGTCGACCGCCCTGATCGCGTCGTCGAGTTGCCAGAGGTCGAGCATCTCAGGGAGTTGCAGCGATCCTTCTTCCGTGGCTATCGCCGTACATGGCGGTCGGAGGATGGGGCATTTCGTCTGGTGCGGATCGCCCTGCGGCGGCGCGAGATTTGGCCTGGGGAGGTTTATCCCGGGTACGAGGCGCTCGGCTACGTGACATTCGACCCTTACCTCAAAGTCACCGGATTCGAGACAGATCACCTGGGTGAGGCCGTACGAGCCCGAGGAGTCATCGGCAAGTTCCCTTTCGTCACCGTCAACGATGAGCCCGACGGCGAGGAATGGGACTTCGGCGACGAAGCGGAAATCGCGCGCCGTCTCCCTCTTGTTGCACGCCGCTACGACAGCTCCTGAGGCCTCGTGCAGCGACTCGCGCTCTTCGACCTGGACAACACACTCATAGATCTGGATGCCGCCTTCAGGGTCTGGATCGTCGAGTTCGCCGATCAGCACCGGCTGCCGCACGGGGCGACCGACTGGCTGGTCTCTCTGGACCGCGACGGACTTCCCCATCGCGAGGAGTTCTTCGCCAAGGTACGCGGGGAATTCGGCCTCCCTGAGCCTGTCGACGTGCTGTGGGGTGCCTACCGTCGACGCATGCCTCATCTCGTTCGATGTCGAACCGAGGTCCTGAACGGTCTCGTGCGTCTACGCGGGGCTGGTTGGAAGGTGGGAATCGTCACCAACGGAACGGCGGACAACCAGCTCGGGAAGATCCAGCGCACAGGCCTGATCGACGTTGTGGACGCGTATGCCTTGTCCGGCCTCGAAGGTGTCCGTAAACCTGAGCGAGGCTTGTTCGAGATCGCCGCTCGGCGGTGCGGCGCGAGTCTCGAGGAAGGCGGGTGGATGGTCGGTGACCGTCTCGACGCCGACATCACAGGTGGCCGCGCCGCCGGACTCCGAACGATCTGGATCAACCGTGACGGCAGCGCGAGCGAGCATAAGGAAGCGGACCACGTCGTCACTGACGTGGTCCGCGCGATGGAGATCTTGCGAGAGAGCTAGGCCATGGCCTCCGTGCTGGTGGTGGTAGGCCGAGGCTTGAACAGTCTGCTGTCGATCGCGTGCCTGGCGCGGTCATGAGAGCCAGGCATCATGTGGGCGTAGACGCGAAGCGTGAAGGACGGGTCCGCGTGGCCGAGGTACTCCGCCAGCTCTCTGACCGAGACGCCGCCGGCCAGCATGACGCTTGCGTAGTAATGGCGAAGCTGGTGGATGCCTTCTTTGCGAGTCGTGGTGAAGCGGCTGCGCTGACGAGCGTCCTTCGTGGGCGATGGGATCACTCCGGCGGCTACCAAGGCGGGCTTCCAGACGAGTTCGCTGTAGGACCGCGCCCGGACGAACTGGTCATCCGTCCACCGGAACAGCAGGTTGTGAGTACGAGGCTTCCCGTTGGGCTTCTCCCACGGCAGGGTGCACAGCAGGGGTGGATGCTTGGCAACGTGTGCCCGAATCGCAGCCGCGGCCCACGCGGGGAGCGGGGCCGTACGCTCCCGGTCGTTCTTCGGCAGCGCGAAGACGTGCTTGTCTCCCAGTTTCTTGATCTGCCGCCGAATGCGAACGGTCTGCTCGTCGAAGTCGATGTCCTCCAACGCCAGCCCGAACAGCTCCCCCTGCCGCAGACCACATGCCGCAGCGATGATCGGAAGGGCACGCAGGAACTCCGGATGAGCGTCGATCATCGCGTGCACGCGCTCGTCAGGCCACGCGGTGACCTCCTCTCCCACTCTCTTGGGAACCTGGACGATCGATGACTTTGCGGGGTTCTTCCGGATCGCGTCATCAGCCACGGCGAGCTCCAGGACCCCTTGCAGGACCAGGAACGAGGTCTGAACCGTGGAGCTCTCGAAGCGCTCGCTCAGTTCGCTGACCCAGCGCTGGATATCGGACGGCTTGATGCCCTTCACTTGGCGGCGGCCGAAGGCCGGAGCGACGTGGAGGCGATAGATGTACTCGTAGCGGATCTTCGTCGACGGAGGGTCTGGCACGAATTCCGTGAAGGGGCGGGCTCAGTCGGCGAGTAGGACGCGTTTGCGCAGTAGGTCGGGGTTGGCTCGTCCATACATCTGTCGCTTGAGCATCTTGATGCGGTTGACGTGTCCCTCGACCGGGCCGGAGCTGTAGGGCAGGGTCAGACCCGCGCGGGCTGCGTCGAGATCACGGCGCAGGCCCGTGATGAAGGAGCGCAGTTCGGGTAGGTCGTCGGCGTCGGCTGTGGCCATCCAGCGTTCGAGGTGGTGGCCGTGCCGGTTGACCATCATGTCGGCGAAGTTGCGGACGTGGTCGTAGAGCCTGGCCAGGGGTGGGCAGGCGGTGGTGAGTGCGTCCAGGTGTCGTTGCTCGTCGGTGGTGAGGGTGGCGGGGTTGCGCAGCAGCCATCCGGTGGCTTGCCGCACCGTGGGCGGGGCTGGGAGCGGCGGTTGCCTGGTGGTGTCCGAGCGCCAGG